>JALYNA010000229.1 GCA_030773455.1 Actinomycetota bacterium | reverse complement strand
GCGCCGGCGGCGCTGTGCCCGGCGCCCGGGGGCGCGGGGCTGGGGGGCGTCGTCGGGGAGCACACTCTCGTCACGCCGCATGCCGGCCTCCGCGCTCGTCGTCCCGCTGCGTCTTGAGATCGGCGGCCGTGCGCTCGACCCCGTCCACCAGGTCCACCACGGGCTCGCCACGCGGGGAACTGCCACCGAGCAGGTCGGCGTGCCGGGCCACGAGTACGTTCACCGAGGGGTCGTCCCGGCGGATACCGAGGCGGGCGAGGATGCCCTCGACGTCCCCCTCGTCGGCGCCGGTGAGGAGCGCGCGCGCGGTGGTGCCGTCGGAGACCCAGACGTCACCGGTCCGCCGCGAGGACTCCCAGCCCTCGGGCAGCGAGGACTCCCGAACGCTGAGCACGACGACGAGGTCGTTGCCCATCCGCCGCTCGCGGTGGCCCTCCAGCTGCCGCTCGAGGCGCGCCCGCTCGGCGTCGATCGCCTGCAGCACGCCGTCCGCCGTCCGCGTCCAGGTGAAGCCGGCGGCCCACGCCCGCGCCCGCTGCCCGATGGTCCTGGCGACCGCCGGGTCGGAGAGCGTGACCAGGGCCCGCAGCACGGCCTCGGGCAGCACGTCGCCCACGCCGTCGACGAGCCACCCCGTCTCGCCGTGGCGGACGGTGTCCCGGAGCCCGCTGACGCGCCGGGCGAGTGCCGGGACGCCGGCAGCGTTGGCCTCGACCAGCGACACGGCCCAGTCCCCGCCGTCGGAGGCGCTGACCGTCAGCCAGGCGGTGCTGAGGAGCTCGTCCCGCTCGGCGTCGGAGAGCCGGCCGTGGAAGACCACCCGTGCGCCGGCCGCCCGCGCCCGCTGCTCCAGCTCGCGGCGCGCGGGGCCCTTGCCGACCAGGTGCAGCTCGGCGTCGGGCAACCGGCGCTGCACCTCTGCCATCGCGTCGACCAGCGAGTCCAGGCGCTTGTACGCCGTCAGGCGTCCCACCACGACGATCCGCGGCGCGGTGGAGCGCTCGCCCCGCAGGCCGAGCGTGTCGGCGCCGGTGGGGACCACCCGGACGGCGCCGTCGAACCGCAGCCGCCGCCGGACCTGCGTCCGCGCCGACGGCGAGAGCACCACCACGGTCCGGCGTCGGTACACGCGACGGCTCAAGGGGCCCTCCAGCCACCGCGCCAGTCGCGCGGCCAGTGGGTGCAGCGCCCGGGTGAAGAGGTCCTGGTGCACGTGGTGCACCAGGAGGACCACGGGCGTGCGGGGCCCGACGACCAGCGGGCTGAAGAAAGGGATGCCGTTCTGGGAGTCGATCACCGCGTCGACCGACGACCGGTGCCGCAGCAGCCACAGCAGCGCCAGCGGGTAGACGCTCCACCAGCTGCCCATGCGCCGGACGGAGTAGCCGTCGAGGCTCTCCCGCGCCGCGGTGCCGGCCGGCCGGCTGGTCACGACGACGACGGACCCGCCGCGCCGGGACAGCTCCCGGGCGAGGCGCTCGCAGTAGAGTTCGGCGCCGCCGGCCGCGGGGTGGCGCCGGTCCCGCCAGTTCAGGATGACCACGGACGAGCCGCGTGCCGCGCTCCTCATGACATCCTCGCCAGCGCCGCGCGGACGGCGGCCACCTCGGAGACGACCCGCTTGCCGTGGCTCCACACGTGGAAGGACGACCCGGCCTGGTCGGTCCACCGGACCGGCACCTCCACGACCGGCAGCCCGAGGCGGTTGGCCACCGCGAGGACCTCCACGTCGAAGGCGAAGCCGTTGGCGGTCACCCGGCGGAAGATCTGCTCGGCTGCCTCCCCGGCGAAGAACTTGAAGCCGCACTGGGTGTCGGCCACCCCGCCCACGAGCGGCCGGGTCAGCATGCGGAACGTGGAGGAGCCGAGCCGCCGGACGAGGGGCTGGGGCACCGCGTAGCCCGCCCCGGGGGCACGCCGCGAGCCGATGACGACGGGGGCGCCCTGCCGGAGGTGGCCGATGACGTCGGTGAGCACGTGCGGGGGCGTGGACAGGTCGGCGTCGCAGAAGCCGCGCCACCGCGCCGTGCCGGCCAGGAGCCCCCGGCGGACGGCCGCCCCCTTGCCCTGCCGCGCACAGCCGATGAGGCGCAGCTCGGTGTTGTCCGGGCGCCGCTCGGCGACCTCGTCCACCACCTCGGCGGACCGGTCGACGGAGCCGTTGTCGACCACGGTGATCACCACGCTCAGCGGGAGGGTGGCGGTGTGTGCCGTCAGGGCGTGCAGCGTGGCACCGAGCCGGGCCTCCTCGTTGTAGGCGGGAACCACGATGTCGAGATCCGGCCTGTGCTGACTCACCGCTGGAACACCTTCCACGGACGGACGGAACGGGGACCTGGCCGACGCGGCGCTCACACGCGCTCCCACCCGGCGCTGGGTGAGGTGACCAAAGGGCAGACGAGGCCGGGGCCGCGCCCGGATTGGTCCGGGAGGTCCCGCAGCGGCGAGGACTCCCGGCTGGTGAAGACGATCCGGGAGCTCAGCAGGAAGCTCGCGGCGGCGCTGGCGACCGTCGCCACGACGGCACTCTGCGTCGGGCCGAGGTCGGCGAGGCGGTGGACCGCGGAGAAGACCGCGGCGTTCACGCCGAAGCCGATCGCCGCGGAGCCGTTGAACAGCAGCGCCCGGCGCAGGACGTTGCCGACCGTCTCCCGGCCGACGGGGCGCCGCGCGGACCAGGTCCAGAAGTAGCTCAGCGCGAAGTTGACCTGCGTAGCGGTGAGGAAGGCGATCACGTTCGCGATCTCGGGCACCGACCACGGCAGCGTGAGCCGGAAGATCGCGAGGTGCAGCGCGGTCATGGCCAGGCCGACGACGGCGAACCGGGTGGTCTGGGCGCGGCACAGCGCTCGCAGCATGCGGACATCTCCCTCAACCGGCGACGGACGCCGGACAGTTCGGGAGTACGCCCTTGCTCGACACCCTCCCGTGGCACCGATGCCCTGAAGCTCCCGCGTCTGCGGGGGCGAAATCGCTCCCACCTGGGCTTTCCCGATGTGATCACCAGTGGCAGGGAGCCGATTACCGTAAGTCAGGGAATCGCCCGCCATTCGATGGGCCGCGCCACATAGGCGCTCTCGGGCGGCGTGACCCGCGTCACGTGACGCGGTGCACGCCGACCATCCGCCCAGGTCGGCGCCGCGATACACGCTGGGCGCACCCCTTCGGCGCCTGACGTGCCGGAGCTTTCATAACGATTCGATAACGGGGCCCTTGCGCCCTGTCGGTACCTTGCCCGGCGTGACCGCAGAGACTTCCCCCCGCAGCCCGCGGGCCGCCGAGAGAGTACCGGGGTGAGCCCGCACCGGATCACCGTGGTCGCCCTGGGCGTCCTCGCGCTGCTGGTCGTCGTCCTCGCGGCCACCCTGGACACGAGAGGTGGGACCGCCCCCGGTGCCACGGCACCGCCCTTCTCCTCGCCCCCTCCCACTCCTGCGCCTCCCGCGGAGCCGCGCACGTACACGGCCGTCGAGGCGGGGCGGGCGTTCCTGGCCGGGTACGTCGACGACGACGGCCGGGTCGTGCGCACCGACCAGGGCGGGGACACCGTCAGCGAGGGGCAGGCCTACGCCATGCTCGTGGCGGTGGGCCTCGGCGACGCGGAGACCTTCGACGCCGTCTGGACCTGGACCCGGGAGAACCTGCAGCGCCGCGACGGGCTGCTCAGCTGGCGGTGGGACGACGGCGAGGTCGTGGATGCCTCGGCCGCCTCGGACGCCGACCTGGACGCCGCCCGGGCCCTCGTCCTGGCCGGCGAGGCGTTCGGGCGGCCCGACCACACCTCCGCCGGCCTGGAGCTCGGGCAGGCCGTGCTCGACCTGGAGACCGTGCAGACGGCGGCCGGCCGCATCCTCACGGCCGGCCAGTGGGCGATGAGCGAGCCCTACCCGTACAACCCGAGCTATGCCTCGCCCGGTGCCACCGCCGAGCTCGCGGCCACCTCGGGCGACCCTCGGTGGACCGAGCTCGCCGAGGGCAGCCGCACGGTCACGGCCGCCCTCCTGAGCCAGGCGCCACTGCCCCCCGACTGGGCGCAGGTACACGCCGACGGCACGGTCGAGGCCATGCCGGTGGTGCAGGGCCGGGGGCAGAGCGTCCGGTACGGCTATGACGCGGCCCGGACACCGATCCGGTTCGCCGAGTCCTGCGATCCGGCCGACCGGGCCCTGGCCGCAACCGCGGCCGGGCCCCTGGATCGCGGCGGCGACACCGCCGAGCTCGACCTCGGCGGGTCACCCGTTGCCCAGGCCGAGTCCGTCGTCGCCGCCGTCGGGCAGGCCGCGGCGGTCGCCGCCGCCGGGGACACCAGCCGTGCCGTCGAGGAGCTGGTGGACGCCGACCACCTGGCACAGACGGCCCCGAACTACTACGGCCCGGCGTGGGCCGCGCTGGGGCGCCTCATGCTCACCGACGACGTACTGGGTGGATGCCCGCCGATACCGGTAGCGTCCTAGAGACCGGAGCCTGCGGCTGTCAGCGCACGACCACACCGGTGCGCTTCCGCGCCGCGGTCCGCTCCTCGCTCGCAGACCTCGCTGCGATGCTCCCGCGGGTGTCAGCGCACGAAGGGCTGCTGGCCGGTCTCACTCACCATCGGCCGCCCGGCGGCCTGCCACTCCCCCATGCCGCCGCCCACGTTGACCGCGTCGTAGCCGTTGGCGTTCAGCCAGGCGGCCACGCGGGCGGAGCGGCCACCGCCCCGGCAGGTGACGTAGAGCGGGTCGCCCTCGGGAAGGTCCTCCAGGCGCGCCGGGACCTCGCCCATCGGGATGTGCGTGGCGCCGTCGATGTGGCCCGCCACCCACTCATCGTCCTCACGGACGTCGAGGACGACGGCGTCCTCGGGGACCTCGCTGGCGGGCACGGTCGGGACCTGCTGCGGCATCACGCGTCCCATCGTGCCACCGACGCCGGGACCAGCAGCCTCCCGGACGCCGACCGGTCGATCACCGGGTCGTCCGGGGCGGCGGCCGCCGAGGGCTCGAACGCCCCGGGCGCTGACAGGATGGGGTCGATGACCGCTCCCCCCGCGCCCATCCGGGACCCCGCCTGGTCGCTGTCCCGCTCGGCGATCGGGCTGTGGGTCACGCAGGGCGTGCTCGGCGCCCTGCTCTGGGTCGCGGTGATCGTGGCGGTCCTGGCCTTCCTGCCGGACGGCGGGCCGGTGCCCGTGCTGCGCTGGCTGCTGCCGGCGCTGGCGGTCGTGGACGCGGTGGTGACGATCGGCATCCGCCCCTGGGTCCGGTACCGGGTGCACCGCTGGGAGGTCACCGGCGAGGCGGTGTACACCCTCACCGGCTGGCTGACCCGCACCTGGACGCTGGTCCCCATCTCCCGCATCCAGACCGTCGACGTCACCCGCGGGGTGCTGCAGCAGGTGTTCGGGCTGGCGTCGGTCGCCGTGCTCACCGCGTCGTCCGAGGGCACGGTGCGGGTGCCGCACCTGGAAGCCGACGTCGCCCAGCGGGTGGCCGACGACCTTGCCCGGCGGGCGGC
>JALYNA010000228.1 GCA_030773455.1 Actinomycetota bacterium | reverse complement strand
ACCCGGTCGGCGACCTGGACCCCGAGGTGGCCGAGGCGCTGCGCCGCCAGCTGGCCGGCGTCATCGAGGACCTCCCCGAGCTGCTGGCCGCGCACCTGCAGAAGCTCGCCGAGATGACCGACCTGGCCATCGAGGAGCGGGAGCTGGCGCGGGCGCCGGTGGAGAAGGTGACCGAGGCCGAGCGGGTCCGCATCGAGGAGTCGCTGCGCCGGCTGGCGACCTCGCTGCATGGCGGGCTGACCCACAAGAAACGGCAGTCCCCCCGCGGGCGGGTCGACGTGGCCCGCACGATGCGCCTCAACCTGCGCTACGACGGCGTCCCGTTCCGGCCGGTGACCACCCGGCTGGCCGAGGACAAGCCGCGGCTGGTCGTGGTCGCCGACGTGAGCCTGTCGCGGACGACGGCGCGCTTCACGCTGCACGTCGTCCACGCGTTGCAAGACCTCTTCGCCCAGGTGCGCACCTTCGCCTTCGTCGACGACGTCGTCGAGATCACCGACCTGTTCGACGAGCACCCGCTGGAGCACGCGCTGGGCCTGGTGTTCGGCGGCGACGTGATCGACGTGGACGCCTCCAGCGACTACGGCTCGGTGTTCGCCAAGCTCGCCGCCGACCACTCCGGTGCGTTCACCCGCCGCTCGACGCTGCTGGTGTTCGGCGACGGCCGCGGCAACGGCAACGCACCGCGCCTGGACGTCTTCGCCGATCTGTCCCGGCGGGTCCGCGAGACGATCTGGCTGACCCCGGAACCGAGGTACTCGTGGGCGCTCGGCGGCTGCGACCTGCCCGCCTACGCGGAGAGCTGCGACCGGGTGGAGGTCATCCGCGACCACTCGGGGCTGGAGAGCGGGCGACCGACGTCGTCACCCGCGCCGCGTCCCGCTGAGCGGAGCGGAGTGGCAGGGCGCGGTTTCCGCGCCCCTGGCACTCCGCTCGAACGGCCCGCGCGGCCAGTAGCGTCGTAGCGATGTCGGAGACTGCAGCCCGTCCCTTCGGCTCCCTGCTGACGGCGATGGTCACGCCCATGCGGGACGACGGGTCGGTCGACCTGGGCGCTGCCGCCTCGCTGGCGGCGCACCTGGTCGACCACGGCTCTGACGGCCTCGTGGTCAGCGGCACGACCGGCGAGGCACCGACCACCGGCGACGAGGAGAAGGCCGACCTGGTCCGCGCCGTCGTCGACGCCGTCGGCGAGCGGGCCCTCGTGGTCGCCGGAGCGGGGTCGAACGACACCAGGCATGCGGTACGGATGGCCGAGCAGGCCGCCGACGCCGGGGCGCACGGCCTGCTGGTCGTGTCGCCCTACTACTCCCGCCCCTCGCAGGAGGGCATCTACCAGCACACCGTCGCCGTGGCCGACGCCGCCGACCTGCCCGTCATGCTGTACGACGTCCCCGCGCGCACCGGTGTCCGCTACTCACGCGGAACGCTCGACCGGCTCGCCACACATCCCCGGGTGGTGGCTGTGAAGGACGCGACCGGCGACGTCCTGGCCGCGACCAGGAGCATCCCGGAGACCGGCCTGGCCTGGTACAGCGGCGACGACGGTGTGCTGCTGCCCTTCCTGGCCGTCGGCGCCGTAGGGCTCGTCAGCATGGCGGGCCACCTGGTGGGGGAGGAACTCGCCCGGGCCATCGGGGAGTTCGACCGCGGGGACGCCGCAGCCGCGCGGAACACCTTCCTGTCCGTGCTCCCGGCCATCGACGTGGTCTGCGGCTCGGGCAACGGCGCCCTGCGCCAAGCTCGCGCTCGCGCTGCTGGGCCTCATCCCCGGCGCCGGCATGCGCCTGCCGCAGGCCGCGGCCGACGAGGACGAGGCCCGGGAGGTCCGCGCCGGACTGGTCGCCGCCGGGCTGCTCTGACGCCTGCATCGCCGGGCTGGCGATACTCACCCCATGGACAGGCTCACCCACTCCGGCTCCGTCGTCGTCGCCACGTCGCCCGAGGCGCTCTACGACCTGGTGTCCGACGTGACCCGCACCGGGGAGTGGAGCCCGATCTGCCGGGCGTGCTGGTGGGACGAGGGTGCTTCCCCCGAGGTGGGCGCGTGGTTCACCGGACGCAACGAGGTGCCCGGCCGGATCTGGGAGACTCGCAGCCAGGTGGTCGCCGCCGACCGGGGCCGGGAGTTCGCCTTCCTCGTCGGCGGCCGGCTGGTGCGGTGGGGGTTCACCTTCGAGCCGGTCGACGGCGGCACCCGGCTGACCGAGTCGTGGGAGTTCCTCCCCGCGGGCCAGGAGCTGTTCCGGGAGCGCTACGGCGAGGACGCGCAACGGCAGATCGAGGACCGCACCCGCGCTGCGCACGAGGGGATCCCCGCGACCCTGGCCGCGATCAAGCGCATCGCCGAGTCGTGAGCGGAGTGCCACGGCGCGGTTTCCGCGCCCCGTGGCACTCCACTCGGGGGTTCAGACCAACTCGAGCTTGCTGCCGGCGTAGACGGCCTCCGCGCGACGGGAGACGGCGAGCTTGCGCATCACGTTGCCGACGTGGAACTTCGCCGTCGTCGCCGAGATGTACAGCTCCCGGCCGATCGCCTCGTTGGACAGCCCGCGCGCCAGCAGGGTGAGCACCTCGCGCTCGCGGGCGG
>JALYNA010000227.1 GCA_030773455.1 Actinomycetota bacterium | reverse complement strand
GCGTTGTACCTCGCCCTCCAGGAGTGGCCGCCCCGCTGAGAGCGCGTGGCTGGCCGCGGGCCTGCCGGCCCCGCGGCCGTGGCGGACGGCGTTGTACCTCGCCCTCCAGGAGTGGCCGCCCCGCTGAGCTCGGGGTCCGTGGGACCCGAGTGGTCAGCGGGTCCGGACGGACCGGTTCTCCCACATGCTGCGGCCGCGTCGGCTCAAGACCGAGGGTGCGCGCGCCGATGCTCTCCGTGGACAGATGCGCCCTCGTGCAGGGTGCGGCCGCCACGCTCCACCGGAGGACAGCTCGTGCGTCGCCTGCTCGCAGGAACCACTGCCTTCGTCGCCCTCACCGGCGTCGTCCTGGTTCTGCCCGTCTACGCCGAACCTGCCCCAGGGCCCCAGCACGTGCAGGTCAGGACCGAGGAGGTGGCGCTGGGGTCGTTCAAGGCCCCCGCTCCGGCCGCGGAGATCCAAGAAGGGACCACCGACCCGGTCGCCGGCGTGGCCGACACCGCCGCCGTGCTGACCGTCCGGCAGACCGACGTCGCTGCGTTCTCCCTCGTGGCCGTGAGTTGGGCCCACGACCCCGCGGTGACCGACACGGTCATCAACGTCCGCGTGCAGGACGACGCCGGCGACTGGGGCTCCTGGACCGAGGTCGGCACGGAGGAGGCCGAGCAGGACGACGATGCGCAGCCGGTCGCCGACCTGCGCGGTGGCACGGAACCACTGTGGACCGGGCCGAGCACCGGGGTGGAGGTCGAGCTGGTCACCCGGTCGGGGGCCGAGCCGAGCGACGTCCGGTTGGAGCTGATCGATCCCGGCCAGAGTGCGGCCGAACCCGCCCTGGAGGCCCCGGAGATCCAGGACACCGCCGACGCCGCCGTGGCGATACCGCCGGTCTACTCGCGGGCCCAGTGGGGGGCTGACGAGTCCCTCATGGGGTGGGACCCGGAGTACCCGTCGACGATCAAGGCGGCGACCCTGCACCACACCGCCGGCAGCAACGACTACACGGCCGACCAGGTGGACGACATCCTCCGCGGCATCTACTACTACCACGCCGTCACCCGCGGATGGGGGGACATCGGCTACAACGTCCTCGTCGACCGGTTCGGCCGGATCTGGGAGGGCCGCGCCGGCGGCCTGTCGAGCACGGTGGTCGGCGCCCACGCGGGCGGCTTCAACAGCTCCACCTTCGGGGTGTCGATGATCGGCGACTACGACGCCGTCGACACGCCTCAGGCGACGATCGACTCGGTCGCGGCGATCACCGCCTGGAAGTTCTCCCTCTACGGCGTCAACCCGCGGGGGACGGCGACGCTCACCTCGGGCGGCACGGACAGGTGGCCGGCCGGCTCCCAGCCGACCTTCTCGACGATCTTCGGGCACCGCGACACCAAGTCGACCACCTGCCCCGGGAAGTACGGCTACGCCCGGCTCCCCGAGATCCGCGACAAGGTCGCCGGCCTCATGGCGAACACCAAGTCGCCGATCGCCACCCGCTACGACTCCGACGCCGGCCTGCGGGCGTGGCTCGGCGCGCCGGTCGGCGACGAGCAGTCGGAGGACGGCGTGACCTGGCAGGTCTACGCCAACGGCGCGCGGCTGTACTCCTCGCCGACCGCGGCGTCCGGCTGGTGCTCGGCGGCATCCTGGACCGCTACCTCGCGGCCGGCGGGCCGGCGGTCCTCGGCCCGCCGATCTCCGACGACGCCCCGACGCCCGGGGGCGGCGGCGCCTTCGTCCGCTTCCAGCACGGCGACGTGTACTGGTCCCCGGAAACCGGATCGCACCTGGTCCGCGGCAACATCCTGGCCGCCTGGCTCGCCACCGGTGGCGCCACCGGGGGTCTGGGCTTCCCAACCACCAGCGACGCGCCGACTCCCGAGGGCCGTGGCTTCTTCGTGCGGTTCCAGGGGGTGACATCTACTGGTCGCAGGACACCGGGGCCCGCGTGGTCGTCGGCTCCATCCGGGACACCTGGCTGGCGGCCGGAGGGACGTCGGGCTTCTTCGGCTTCCCGACCACCAGTGACACGCCCGCCGGGAAGGGCGCGTTCGTGCGGTTCCAGGGCGGGGACGTGTACTGGTCACCGACGACGGGGACCCGCATCGTGCGGGGGAACATCCTCGACGCCTACCTGGCCGCCGGTGGGCCGACCGGGTGGCTCGGCTACCCGACCA
>JALYNA010000226.1 GCA_030773455.1 Actinomycetota bacterium | reverse complement strand
CTCCCCGCGGACCACGACCCCTTCCGGCCCTGGGCCTCGGCGGTGGTGGGCGACCGGGTCGTGCTGAAGTACACCCCGCCCTGGCCGGCCCTCATCGCAGCCGGGGACCTGCTCACCGGTTCCCCGCGGGCAGCCCTCGCCGTCAGCGCCGCGGCCGCCGCGGTGCTGGTCGCGCTGCTCACCGCCGAGGTGCTCCGCGACCGGGTCGTCGCCGTCGCCGCCGGTGCGCTGTTCGCGCTGTCCCCGGTCGTCGTCGTGCAGAGCGGCACGTACCTCCCCTACCTGTTCTCGCTGGCCCTGGGCATGGGTGCGGCGGTCCTGCTGCTGTCGGGGACGCGGCTGGGCTCCACCCCGCGGCTGGTCGCGGCCGGCGCGGTGGCCGGGCTCGCCGCATTCGCCCGGCCCTTCGACGCGCTGCTGACCGTGGGGCCGTTCGCGGTCGCCGTCCTGCTCGCGCGGGAGCGCAGCGGGCTGTCCCGGTTCGGTGTCGTCCTCCGTGTCGCGGCCGGGGCGCTGCCGGTGCTGGGGCTTTCGCTCGTCTACAACGCCGTCGTGGTCGGCGGGCCGTTCCGGCTGCCGTTCACCGTCACCGGCCCGCAGGACACGTTCGGCTTCGGCGACCGCGGCGTCTTCCCCGACTACACGGTGGCCTTCACGCCGGCCGACGGGGTGAGCGGGCTGCTGGCCAACCTCCGCGCGACGCCGGGCTGGGTGGCCGGCGGGCTCGTGGTCGTGGCGCTCGCCGTCCTCGGCCTGGTCCGCACGAGCGGCGCCGCGCGGTGGCCGGTGGCGGCGCTGGCCGTCGTCGTGCCGCTGGGCTACCTGCCGTTCTGGGGGCCGTGGGCGATCAGCGCGCAGTGGAAGGGCCTGGCGCTGTTCGGCCCCTTCTACTCCCTGCCGGTGGTGGTCTCGCTGACCGTGTTCGGCGCCGCCGGCCTGGCCCGGGTGGCGCGCCGGCCGGCGGGTGGACGCCCGCTTGCCGCCGGCCTCGTCGCCGCCATGGTCGCGCTCACCGCGCTGGCCGTGCCCGACCCGGTGGCCGGCCACCGGGCGGTGACCGAGCAGTACCGGGCGGTGCAGCGGGTCGTCGCGGCCGCGGACCTCGACGACGCGCTGCTGTTCCTCCCGCGGCGCGGTGACTACGCCTTCGTGGGCACCACGCCGTTCCTGCAGAACGACCCGTCGCTGCAGCAGCCGGTGCTCTACGCCGAGCAGCGCGGTGCAGCCGACCTCGCGCTGGCCGAGCGCTTCCTGGACCGCACGCTGCACCGGCTGTCGGAGGACCGGTACCCGGACGGGGGCGCGCCGGTCGTGGAGCGGCTGCGGGTGGACGCCGGACCGACCGTCACGCTCCGGGTGCGGCTGACCAACGCCACGGACGCGCCCGTCGCCGTCGCATACCTGCGGGTCGGCGACCGCACCTACGAGCAGCCGCTGGACGAGGCCTCGTCGCCGGGGCAGGTGCACGAGGTGACCTGGACCGTCACCGCGCCGGGCGGGGCGCCGTCGGATCCGGCGGCGGTGGTGCT
This sequence comes from Actinomycetota bacterium, assembly GCA_030773455.1. Classification (GTDB taxonomy): domain Bacteria; phylum Actinomycetota; class Actinomycetes; order Mycobacteriales; family Geodermatophilaceae; genus Geodermatophilus. The sequence goes on along the minus strand of JALYNA010000226.1, from coordinate 2,573 downwards.
GCCCGACGACGGCGTGCTCGCCGTGGGCCTGGCGGTGCGGGCACCGGGGGACGACGGCCCGGGCACCCGCTGGGAACGGCGGGTCGCGCACCGCACGGTGGATGGCGGCGGGCGCGTGGAGCTGCTCCGGCCCGGACAGGCCTGGGCGCGCGCCGGCAGGGGTCGCTGGGTGCCGGACGCGGCCGGGAGCCCGGTCGAGGAGATCGGCTAGCCGCCGGCCGGGGCCGGCCGGGCAGCGGGCACGGCGGCGTCGAGGGCTGTGTGCAGCCGGCGCATGCCCCAGAGCATCCGCGTCTTCACCGTGCCCAGGGGCGCGCCGGTGTGCTGGGCGATCTCGCGCTGGGTGAGGCCGCCCCAGTAGGCCAGCAGGATCGCGTCGCGCTGGGCGGGCGGCAGGGACGTGATCGCCGAGCGCAGCGAACCGGCGCTCGCCCGGTCCGCCGCCAGGTCGGCCGGGTCGGGAGCGGTCGCCGGCTGCACCAGCGCCAGCCGCTCGGCCGCGGTGGCCAGTCGCCGCTGCGCGCTCTCGCGGCGCACGGCGTCCACGGCCTTGTGGTGCACCAGCCCCATGAGCCACGGCCCGAAGGCGCCACGCGCCGGGTCGTACGCCGACGGCTTGCGCCAGTAGGCGAGCAGGGCCTCCTGGACGACGTCCTCGGCGAGGGACTCGTCGCCGACGATCCGGCGGGCCAGGACCAGGGCACGCCCGGCGTACCGGTCGAGCACGTCCGCGAAGGGGTCTCCGGACGCGGGACCTGCGGCGGGGCCCACCGGTGCACCGGTCGTCGTCACCACCGTTAGATGGGTGCACGACCTGGTCACCTAAACCCGATTTCACTCCTCCGGGTGGGTCGCGCGCCGTCCGGCGGGTGCCGGGGGGCGCAGCACTGTGCGCTGGTGGCCAGTTCCGTCGGGCCGAACCTGCCGTCAGCGCACACTGCTCGGCCCGCGGGGTCAGGACGCCGGCTGCCAGCCCAGTGCCGGCCCGAGCCGGGTCGCGACGTCGGTCAGGATCTGCGCGTAGTCCGCGGCCGTGAAGTCGAACGGCAGCGCGAAGACGACCTCGGTGACCTCGCGGAAGCCGGCGTGGGCGTACAGGGCCTCGGCGATCTCCGCGGAGGTGCCGAGCAGGTCGCGGGCGTAGAGCATCCGGGCCGGGCCCTGCGGTGCGGCCGTCCGCGGCGTGCGGGCCTCGACGTAGGCGGCGTACCGCGCCCGCTGCTCGGGGGTGGCGCTGTCGGTGGGGATGACCACCAGGCCTTGCGAGACCCGGCCGGCGGGGTTGGCCGCCCGGAAGGCCCGTACGTGCGAGGCCTGGACCTCGGCGAAGTCCTCGGACTCCTCGGCCCTGACCACGCTGGAGGTCAGCAGGTGCAGGCCGTGCTCGCCGGCCCACCGCGCCGAGCGCAGGCTGGCGCCGCCGTACCAGGTGCGGCCGGCCAGGCCGGGGGAGTGCGGCTGCACGCGGTCCGACCACTCCTCGACGACGCCCTCGCAGCCGGAGAAGGTCGCCGCCGGCTCCCCGCGGAGGAAGCCCAGCAGCCGTTGCAGGCGGCCGTAGCCGAGGTCCTCGCGGTCGGCGGTGTCCGGGTAGAGGGCACCGCGCACGTCGTCCCAGTGCATCGGTGGGCCGACGCTCACCCCCGGGTTGAGCCGGCCGCCGGAGAGGACGTCGACGGTGGCGAGGTCCTCGGCCAGCCGCAGCGGGTTCTCCCACGCCAGTGGGGTGACCGCGGTGCCCAGCCGGATCCGGCGGGTGCGCTGGGTGGCGGCGGCGAGGACGGCGACCGGTGAGGAGATGCCGTGCTGCAGGTGCCGGTGGCGCAGCAGGCGCTGTCGAACCCCAGCTGCTCGCCGAGCTCGACCATCGCCAGCGTCGCCTCGTGCCCGGGGCCGGGGTCGGCCGGGTCGAACGTGCCGATGGTCAGGAAGCCGAGCTGGTCCAGCGGGGTCCCGGGGGCGGGCATGCGGTGAGCTCCTCGGTCGGGGGCGCGTCTCGTGTCATCGTCGGTCAGCGACCGATGACGTGCCCTGCGGCACCAGTGGTGCGGCCGAGGCTCATCGCGAGCCGCTGTTGCCGATCTCGGCACGGTTCCCCTGTCCGATCACGCAGAAATGTCACGCCTCGAACCTTGTTCGGGTCATGACGTCGACCGGTCCCGTGCGCTCGCCTGTGGAGGCTGAGCCCCGCCGACGCCCGCCCCGGACGACGACTCGCCACCATTCTGATCACCGGCGGCCCGGCATGTTTGCCCGTTCCCACGGACGGACCGGCACACCGCTGTCAGCCCTGGGCCGCGAAGCGGAGGAGGTCGGCGAGCGCGGCCCCGGAGTCCGGGCCGAGGACGCCGACCTGCGCGGGTCCCGGGCCGGCGACGTGCGCCGTGCCGCCGTCGCGGAACTCCACCACTCCGCCGGCGGGCAGCTCCGCCGCGGTGAGCGTCCCGGCGTGTGCGGCGACCCAGACGGTGGCGGCCTGCACGTCCCAGCCCGCGGGGGCGGGCGCCCGCGCCCAGTGCCGCTCCCCGCTCGACGATGGGGGCGAGGGTCCGACGACCGCCCAGAGCTCGTCG
>JALYNA010000225.1 GCA_030773455.1 Actinomycetota bacterium | reverse complement strand
CAGCGGGAGCTCGGACGCCGGACCGCGCACCGACCACACCAGGCGGGCGGTGAACGCCGTCACCAGGACCGCGCCCAGCATGTGCAGCAGCACCAGCGCGACGGGCAGGTCGGTGAAGTACTGCACGTAGCCGACGGCGCCCTGGGCCAGCTGCACGACCAGCAGGTCGCGCGCGGCCCGGGTCACGCGGCCGGGGGCGTCGGTGGCGTGCAGCGACACGAGCAGCGCCACGGTCAACCCGACGAGCAGGAACACCGCGTCGGCGTGCAGCTGGCTGACCAGCTCGACGTCGAAGCCCATGCGGTCGCCGGTCGGGACGTCGTCCTCGTCGACGTCCCCGCTGTGCGGCCCGCTGCCGGTCACCAGCGTGCCGAGCACCAGGACGACGGCCGTGACGGCGGCGGCGCCGGTGACCAGCAGGGCCAGCGGACGGCGCAGCAACGACCGGCCCACCCCGGGCTCCCGGGACCGCAACCACAGCACCGTGGCCAGCGCGATGAGCACGATGGAGACGAGGAAGTGCGCCGCGACCGTCCACGGGTCGAGCCCGGTGAGCACGGTGACCCCGCCCAGCAGGGCCTGCGCGGGGATGCCGAGGAACGTCGCGACGGCGAGCGGGCGCAGGTCGCGGCGCGGCGACCGCCACACCGCGACGACGGTGGCCACGGCGACCGCGGCGAGGACGAAGGTGAGCAGCCGGTTGCCGAACTCGATGACGCCGTGGCCGGCCAGCTCGGACGTGGCGACGAAGCTCGCGCTGGTGCACCGCGGCCAGGTCGGGCAGCCCAGGCCCGAGCCGGTGAGCCGGACGGCGCCGCCGGTGACCACGATGGTGCCGTTGGCGACGGCGTTGGCCAGGGCGAGCCGCAAGACGACGGTGGAGGAGACCGGCACGGCCCGATGCTAGGCCGTCCCGGCCGCGGTCCCGGCTGCCGCCGGTGGTGATCCCGGCCGGTCGCCGGTAGGTGGGCGGGGACCGTGCACACCCCGGGGGATCGGGGGGACCGTGCGCACCACCCGACACGGACGGACGTCATGACGAGCGGTTTCTTCCCCGGGCCCTACGGGAGCCCCTTCGACGACTTCTTCGCCCGCTACCTGGGCGGGGAGCAGCGCGCGCCCCGGCAGCGCGTCGACATCACCCAGTTCCTCAGCCAGCAGGCCCGCGAGCTGGTCAACGCGGCGGCGCACCAGGCGGCGGCGACCGGCAGCGCCGACCTGGACGCCGAGCACCTGCTGTGGGCGATGACGGCAGAGCGGACCACCCGCCAGTTCCTGGCCCGGTCGGGCGCCGACCCCGACCAGCTACGCGCCCATCTCGAGGAGCAGATGCGTCGGGGTGAACCTCGCGACGAGCCGCCGTCCCTCACGCCGGCCGCCAAGCGCGCTCTGCTGGACGCCCACCGCGTCTCCCGCGCCCTCGGTTCGACCTACATCGGCCCGAGCACCTGCTCTTCGCCCTCGCGGTGAACCCACTCCCGGGGTGGGCGGGTGCTGCGCGAGCGCGGCGTCACCCCCGAGACCCTGCAAGAGGTCGCCATGGGCGGCGGCCCGCCCGGCGGCGGGCGCCCCGGCGGGCCCGGCGGCGGCCAGTCCAGCACCCCGACGCTGCACGAGTACGGCCGCGACCTGACCGAGATGGCCCGCAACGGCCAGATCGACCCGGTGATCGGCCGGGAGGCCGAGATCGAGCAGACAGTCGAGGTGCTCTCCCGGCGGCGCAAGAACAACCCGGTGCTCATCGGGGAGGCCGGCGTCGGCAAGACCTCGATCGTCGAGGGCATCGCCGCGCAGATCATCGAGGCGGTCCGGGCCGCGGTTGAGCTGTCGGACCGCTACATCCCCGACCGTCACCTGCCGGACAAGGCCATCGACCTGATCGACCAGGCCGGTGCCCGGGTGCGCCGGCGGGTGAAGACCCCGCCCACCGACCTGCGCGGGCTCGAGCAGGAGGTCGAGCGGCTGCAGCGGGAGAAGGACCAGGCGGTCGCGCCGAGCAGTACGAGCGCGCCGTCGAGTTGCGCGACTCCCTCACCGAGGCCTCGGCGCGGCTCGAGCAGGCGCGCACCGGCGGCGGTCAGGCCGGCGTCTTGGAGGTCGGGGTCGAGGACATCGCCGAGGTGGTGTCCCGGGCCATCGGCATCCCGGTCAGCCAGCTGACCCAGGAGGAGATGCAGCGCCTGCTGCAGCTGGAGGAGCACCTGCACCGGCGGGTCGTCGGCCAGGAGGACGCCGTCGGCGTGGTCGCCGAGGCGGTGCGCCGCTAGCGCGTCGGACTGGGGGACCCGGACCAGCCGATCGGCAGCTTCCTGTTCCTCGAGCCCACCGGCGTCGGGAAGACCGAGCTGGCCCGGGCGCTGGCCGAGGCGCTGTTCGGCGACGAGGACGACCGGATGATCCGGCTGGACATGAGCGAGTTACAGGAGCGGCACACGGTCAGCCGGCTGGTCGGGTCGCCGCCCGGGTACGTGGGCTACGAGGACGCCGGCCAGCTCACCGAGGCGGTGCGGCGCCGGCCCTACTCGGTGGTGCTGCTCGACGAGATCGAGAAGGCGCACCCCGACGTCTTCAACACCCTGCTGCAGGTGCTCGACGACGGCCGGCTCACCGATTCGCAGGGCCGCACGGTCGACTTCCGGAACACCGTGCTGATCATGACCAGCAACCTGGGTTCGGAGCTGATCCAGGGCCGCAACACCCCGCTGGGCTTCGGCTCGGGGAACGGCGCGGCGTCGGACGACGGGCTGCGCGAGCGGCTGATGCGGCGGCTGCGCGAGCACTTCCGGCCGGAGTTCCTCAACCGCATCGACGAGATCGTTGTGTTCCAGCAGCTGGAGACCGAGCAGCTGGCCTGGATCACCCGGCTGCTGCTCGACGAGACCCGCCGGCGGCTGGCCGCCCAGGGCATCGAGGTGACGTTCACCGACGAGGCGGTCACCTGGATCGCCGAGCACGGCTACGAGCCGCAGTTCGGTGCCCGGCCGCTGCGCCGGGCCATTCAGCGGGAGGTCGACAACCCGCTGGCGCGGCTGCTGCTCGACGGCCGGCTCGGGGCCGGCCGGAGCGTCACGGTGGGCGTGCGGGACGGCGCGCTGGACTTCGCCGTCGAGCAGCCGGCGGAGCCCGCCCCGGCCGGCGTCTGAAAAAGGACCCCCCTGCCCCCCGCCACTCGCGAGCTCCCGGCGGGACCCTGCAGGGGGCCGAGGTGCTCTCGGTCACACGGCCGGCGAGGGCAGTGCGCGGCACCGCCCCCGCCAGCCGCGGCTTAGGCGACCCTTGCTTGCACACCCCCGGAATTAGGTGACACTCGTGTTGTGGAAAGCGGCGCGGTGCAGGTGGGGGGCGGGACGACAGCTCCGGCCCGGCCCGCGGCGGCCGTCGACGACGGGCGCACGCGGCACCGCGTCACATCCCTGCTGCTCGAGCACGGCCCGCAGACCGCCACCGAGCTCGCCGGGCGGCTGGGCGTCTCGCCGACCGCCGTCCGCCGGCACCTCGACGCGCTGGTGGCCACCGGCCGCGCCGAGGAGCGGCACGCACCCGGCACCCCCCGCGGGCGCGGCCGCCCCGCCCGGCTGTTCCACCTGACCGACGCCGGCCGCTCCGGCTTCCCGCACGCCTACGACGACCTGGCGCTCACCGCGCTGCGGTTCGTCGCGGCGCAGGGCGGGCCGGACGCCGTCCGCGCGGTGGCCGAGGCCCAGCTCGCCGGGCTCGAGCGGCGCTGCTCGGCCGCGGTGGAGGCCGCACCGGGGGCTCCAATCGACCGGGCCCGGGCCCTCGCCGCGGCGCTCACGGCCGAGGGCTACGCTGCCTCGGCCTCGGCGATCTCCAGCGGTGGGCAGCTCTGCCAGCACCACTGCCCGGTGGCGCACGTGGCGGCGGAGTTCCCGCAGCTGTGCGAGGCCGAGACGGCGGTGATCGGCCGGCTCGTCGGCACGCACGTGCAGCGGCTGGCCACGATCGCCCACGGCGACGGGGTGTGCACCACGCACATCCCGGGGCCGGTCCGCCGCGCGGGCGGCGGGGACCACACCCGCGCGGGGAACACATCGGGCCCCGCGCGCCCTGTACCGGACGAGCGTGGTGCGCACCGGCTCCGCGCCGGAGCGCGCACCGCACCGTCCACCAGCAGCACCCCCACGAACGACCGGGAGAGGACGCCCGCATGACCAGCACCCAGCAGTCGGTGACCGGCACGCCGCTGACCCAGGACGAGCAGATCGAGCAGCTCGGCCGGTACCAGTACGGCTGGGCGGACGCCGACGTCGCCGGTTCCGCCGCGAAGCGTGGCCTCAGCGAGGACGTCGTCCGGGACATCTCGGCGCGCAAGAACGAGCCCGAGTGGATGCTCGAGCGCCGCCTCAAGGCCCTCAAGCTCTTCGGCCGCAAGCCGATGCCCGACTGGGGATCGGACCTTTCCGGCATCGACTTCCAGAACATCAAGTACTTCGTGCGCTCCACCGAGGCCCAGGCGACCTCGTGGGAGGAGCTGCCCGAGGACATCAAGAACACCTACGACCGGCTCGGCATCCCCGAGGCCGAGAAGCAGCGGCTGGTCGCCGGTGTGGCCGCCCAGTACGAGTCCGAGGTCGTCTACCACAAGATCCGCGAGGACCTCGAGGAGCAGGGTGTCGTCTTCCTCGACACCGACACCGCGCTCAAGGAGCACGAGGACCTCTTCCGCGAGTACTTCGGCTCGGTCATCCCGTCCGGCGACAACAAGTTCGCCGCGCTGAACACCGCGGTGTGGTCGGGTGGCTCCTTCATCTACGTGCCGAAGGGCGTGCACGTGGAGATCCCGCTGCAAGCCTACTTCCGGATCAACACCGAGAACATGGGCCAGTTCGAGCGGACCCTGATCATCGTCGACGAGGGCGCCTACGTGCACTACGTCGAGGGCTGCACCGCGCCGATCTACAAGTCGGACTCGCTGCACTCCGCGGTCGTCGAGATCATCGTCAAGAAGAACGCCCGCTGCCGGTACACGACCATCCAGAACTGGTCGAACAACGTCTACAACCTGGT
>JALYNA010000224.1 GCA_030773455.1 Actinomycetota bacterium | reverse complement strand
GGGGCGGGGCTGGCGGACCGGTCGGTGCGGACGGCGGCAGCCGCTCGCTCGCCCGTCGCCGGCGGCCCCGTCCGGAGGCTCGCCGCGAGCGTGCGAGCGGTGAGGGGGACGGGGCCCTTCACCAGCGGGGGCGGGGTCCGGCGGCCGGGGCGGTCCTCGGCCGGCGTCCCCGCCGCGCGGGCGGTGGCGCTCATGCGGCCTCCTTCCCGTCGCCGGCCGGCCGCATCAGCGGCCGGCCCGTCGTCCCTGCCGCCGGACGCGGCGACGTCCGTGCCCCCGTCGTCCCCTGGGCCCCTCATGCCGCCCGCCGGATGCGCTCGGCGGCCCGCACGCGGGCCGAGGCGGCCCGCGGGTTGGCCGCGGTCTCCGCCTCCGACGGCGCCTCGCCGCCGCGGGTCAGCAGCCGCAGCGTCGGGCCCATCTGGGGCAGCGGCACCGGCAGACCCGGCGGCGTGCGGTCCACCGCGCCGGCCGCGAGGGTCTGCTTGACGATGCGGTCCTCGAGGGAGTGGAAGGTGATGACGGCCAGCCGGCCGCCGAGAGCCAGCGCGTCGATCGCCGACGGCAGCGCCCGCTCGAGCACGCCGAGCTCGTCGTTCACCTCGATGCGCAGCGCCTGGAAGGTCCGCTTCGCCGGGTGCCCTCCGGTCCGGCGGGTGGCGGCGGGGATCGAGGTCCGGACCAGCTCGGCCAGCCGGCCGGTGCGGGTGAACGGCTCCCGTTCCCGCTCCCGGGTGATGGCCGCGGCGATGCGGGTGGCGAAGCGCTCCTCGCCGTAGACGCGCAGCACGCGGGCCAGCTGCCCGGTGGGATACGTGTTGACGACGTCGGCGGCGGTGCGCGGGGCCGTGGGGTCCATCCGCATGTCCAGCGGGGCGTCGGCGGCATAGCTGAAGCCCCGGTCGGGCCGGTCCAGCTGCAGCGAGGAGACGCCCAGGTCGAACAGGACGGCCTGCACCTCGGTCAGCCCGAGCCGGTCGAGCACCTCGGGCAGCTCGTCGAAGACGGCGGGGACGACGGTGGCCCGGCCGGCCATCCCAGCGTCGGTGAGCCGGCGGGTCGCCTCGGCGCGGGCGTCGGGGTCGCGGTCGAGACCGACCAGGTGCAGCCCCGGGTGGGCCCGCAGCAGCGCGAGGGAGTGCCCGGCCAGGCCGAGGGTGGCGTCGACGAGGACGGCCCCGCCGGGGGAGCACGCCGGGCCCAGCAGCTCGGCGACCCGGTCGAGCAGCACGGGCACGTGCACCGTGGACGTGCCCCGCCCTCCCGGCGCCGGCTCGGTGCTGCTCATCGTCGGCCGCTCCTGAACGGGTCGGGCGCCCTGCGGGCGCGGTGGCCCGTCCATGGTGGGGCTGGACGGCGGTCGGCGGGCGGAGGGAGCGCGCGTTTCGCCGGTGCTCGGCGACGCTGCTGGGGCGCCCGGTGCGGTGGGGCGTGCAGGGGACGGTGGGGCGGGATGGGGACCGGACGGGCGCCCGGCCCGCCCCCGCGGGTTCCGCCTGGCGCCGGGGAAGTACGTCAGGTGGAGCCCCGCGGGAACGGGCGGGCCCGCGCCGGTGGGGCCGGCCGCGCGCCCGGTGGGCGGTGCGTCTCCTCCGGTGCCGCAGGGGACCGAGCCGCGGGGAAGGCGGCTCGGGCCGGTCCGGTCGAGCCGCGGGGAAGTCGGCTCGGTCGGGGCAGGGCCCGGAGGGGCGGGACGTGGGCGTCAGGAGAGGGTGGGCATCCCCTCGCTCTCCATGTCGGCGTAGATGGCCTCCTGCTCGGCGACGTAGGCGTCCCAGGTGGCGGCGTCCCAGATCTCGAAACGGGTGTCGACGCCGACCACGACCACGTCGCGGTCGAGGCCGGCGTACTCGCGCAGGTTGGCGGGGATGGTGATGCGGCCGGTCTTGTCCGGCTCGACCTCGACCATCGAGCCGAAGCTCATGCGCGCGCGCATCCGGGCAGCGGCGGTGTCCGACGGCGCCATCGCGGCAGCCGCGGCGCTCTGCTCGGCGACCCGGGCCATGGTCAGGCCGTAGACGCAGCGGTCCTGGCCCTTCTTGATCACCATGCCGCCGGCCACCTGCTCACGGAACCGGACGGGGAGTGCGAGCCGGCCCTTCTCGTCGAGGCGCAACGGGTAGCTGCCGACGAACACCGGATCACCTCCCCCATCGCTCCTCCTCGTGCTCCGGGGTGCACCCGGGACGCGCCTTGCCTCCCCACCGGGCCACACAGTAGCCCACCAGCCCCCACCAGACACCACCCGACACCATGTCGTAACCGGTCCTCTCCACCCCCGCTCCCGCAGGTCAGCGGCCCGGCGCAGGGACGCCTCGACGAGGTGCGGAGCGGTGGGGCGCCGTCCCACTCCGCCCCACCGCCGACGGGCTCCGGCGCCGCCTGTCGCTGCTCTGCGAGGGAGCCCGGTGGGGGGCCCCGGGGGTGGGGGCGGCGGTGCCCGCACGCGACGCCCCGCCCGGGAGGCGGTCGGCCACGTACGGTTGAAACGTGACCGAGCTCGCGAGGTCACGCATGGGCAGAGCACCGTCGGACACGCGGCCGACGAGCGTCAACGAGGAGGCTGCGTGACCGAGGTGACCCCGACGAGTGCTGCAACCGAGGCCCCGGTCGACGTCGCGGCGGAGGGCGCCCGCATCGCGGCGAACATGGCGCGCGTCGTCCACGGCAAGCCCGACGTCGTCCACCTGGCCCTGGTCGTGCTGCTCGCCGAGGGCCACCTGCTGGTCGAGGACGTGCCCGGCGTCGGCAAGACCACGCTGGCCAAGGCGCTGGCCGCGTCGGTCGACGCGAGCGTGCGCCGCATCCAGTTCACGCCCGACCTGCTGCCCAGCGACGTCACCGGGGTGTCGGTCTACGACCAGGAGACCCGCGAGTTCGAGTTCAAGCCGGGCGCGGTGTTCGCCAACATCGTCGTGGCCGACGAGATCAACCGGGCCTCCCCCAAGACGCAGTCGGCGCTGCTGGAGTGCATGGCCGAGCGGCAGGTCACCGTGGACGGCGTCAGCTACGAGCTGGCCCGGCCCTTCCTCGTGCTGGCGACCCAGAACCCTATCGAGATGGAGGGCACCTACCCCCTCCCCGAGGCGCAGCGAGACCGGTTCACCGCCCGGGTCTCCATGGGCTACCCCGACCGGGAGGCCGAGCTGGCCCTGCTCGACGACGTGGTGACCACCGACCCGCTGAGCACGCTGACGCCGGCCACCGACGCGGCCGGCGTGCGGGCGCTGGTCACCGCCGTCGGCCGGCTGCACGTCTCCGAGGCGGTGCGCCGCTACGTCGTGGCGCTGGTCGAAGCCACCCGGCGCTCCGCCGACCTGCGGCTGGGCGCCTCGCCGCGCGCGGGGCTGCAGCTGCTGCGCACCGCCCGCGCCACCGCGGCCCTTGCCGGGCGCGACCACGTGCTGCCCGACGACGTGCAGACCGTCGCCGTGCCGGTGCTGGCCCACCGCCTGCTGATGACGCCGGATGCCGCCGCCTCGCGTCGCACCGCCGAGCAGGTGGTCGGCGATCTGTTGCGGACCGTCCCCGTCCCCCGCGGACGCTGAGGTGGCCGGCCCGCTCGCCACCGCGCTGGCCAGCCTGACGCTGCGCGGCCGCTGCCTGGTCGCCGCCGGGCTCACCCTGCTGCTGCTCGGCGTGCTGCTGGGCGAGACCCCGCTGGTGCAGGTGGCCGTGTTCGTGCTGGCACTGCCGCTGCTCTCAGCGGTGGCCGTGGCCCGGCAGCGGTTCCGCGTCGCTTCCCGCCGCACCGTCACCCCCGCCCGCCTGCCCCGCGGGAGGGACGCCGAGGTGCGGCTGGAGCTCAGCAACGCCGGGCGGGGCACCGGCGGGCTGTGGCTGCTGGCAGAGACGGTGCCGCCGGAGCTGGGCCGGACTGCCCAGTTCGTCGTCGACCGGCTGCCCGGCGGCGGGTCCACGACGCTGCACTACCGCGTGCACGGCGGACGCCGGGGCCGCTACCGGCTCGGCCCGCTGCGGCTGCGGCTGGTCGACCCCTTCGGCCTGGTGCTGCGCAGCGTCGTCGGCGCCGACACCGCTGCGCTGGTGGTGGTGCCCCGAGTGGTGCCGCTCGGCCCCGGCGGCCCGGGCGGCGGGCACGGCGGTGGCGGGTCCGGGGCGCACCGCTCGGTCGCCGTCCACGGGGAGGACGACGTCAGCACCCGGCCGTACCGGCACGGCGACGACCTGCGCAAGGTGCACTGGCGCGCGACCGCCCGCACCGGCGAGCTGATGGTGCGGCTGGAGGAGCGGCCGTGGCGCGCACAGGCCACCCTGCTGCTGGACACCCGGGCCCGCGCCCACCTGGTCGCCCGCCCCGCTTCCGCCGAGCGCCGGGACGTGGCCGGCCCCGACACGCCCCCGCCGGACAGCTTCGAGTGGCTGGTCGAGGCGGCGGCCAGCATCGGCACCGAGCTGATCGCCCGTGGAGCCGCGCTCCGGGTCGTGACCGACGGCGCCGACCTGGCCGGCGCCGGGCACGGTGCGGGGCTGGGCCCCGAAGAGCTGCTGGACCGGCTGGCCGGGGTGGCACCGTCCCGGCTGGCGGGCCTGACCCCCGACCTGGCGCTGCTGAACCGCGCGGCCGGGGAG
>JALYNA010000223.1 GCA_030773455.1 Actinomycetota bacterium | reverse complement strand
GCTGCGGGCAGCGCGCCGCCGGGACGCTCCGATCCGTCCGCAACCGTTCCACTTTCCCGGCTCGTCGCCGTGCGCGATTATCTCCACGCGGCGTCGCGCTCCCCTGGCACGCCGGAGCGCGAGCGCGGCGAGGACGACATGGCACCGTCGGACAGGTCAGGCTCCTCCCACCCCCGGCTGCGCGCGGCCGGCGGACTCCTCGCGGCCGTCCCCCTGACCGGGGCGCTGCTGGCCGCGCTGCTGGCCCCCTGGGTCGTCCTGCCCGGCTGGGCCGCCAGCACCTCGGCCGCGCTGCTCGACCCGCTGCCGGTCGAGCTGACCGACGCCACGCCGCCGGGCAACACCGTCGTCCTGGCCGCCGACGGGTCGGTGGTCACGTACTTCTACCGGAACAACCGGACACCGGTGGGCGCGGACGAGATCGCCGACGTCATGGAGCAGGCGCTGGTCGACATCGAGGACGAGCGCTTCCACGAGCACAACGGCCTGGACGTGCAGGGCACCCTGCGGGCCCTGGTGCGGAACGTGAGCTCCGGCGGGGTCGCGGAGGGCGGGTCGACGATCACCCAGCAGCTGGTCAAGCAGACGCTGCTGCAGACAGCCGTCACGCCCGAGGACCGGCAGGCGGCCACCGAGCAGACGCTGGGCCGCAAGCTGCGCGAGGCGCGCCTGGCCCTGGCGCTGGAGGAGACGTACTCCAAGGAGGAGATTCTCACCCGGTACCTGAACATCGTGTACTTCGGCGAGGGCGCGTACGGCGTCCAGGCCGCGGCGCAGGCCTACTTCGGCGTCGACGCCGCCGACCTCACCCTGCCGCAGGCGGCGATGCTCGCCGGGCTGGTCCAGACACCGGCGTCCGACAGCCCGCTGGCCGACCCCGAGCGCGCCCGGCAGCGGCGCGACGTGGTGCTCGAGCGGATGCACGCCCTGGGGCACATCAGCGACGCCGAGCTGGCCGAGGTCTCGGGCCAGCCGGTGCAGACGGCCCCGGCCCCGCCACCGCCCAACGGCTGCGCCGGCGCGGTCCTCGGCGGCTTCTTCTGCGACTTCCTGCAGCGCCACCTGACCGACTCCCTCGGCGTCCCGCAGGAGCAGCTCGAGAACGGGGGACTGACCATCCGGACGACGCTGCGCCCGGACCTGCAGCGCTCGGCGGACGCCGCTGTGCTGGCCAGCCTGCCGCTCGACGACCCGCTGGCGGCCGTGTTCACCGCGGTGGAACCCGGCACCGGCGAGGTGCTGGCGATGAGCGTCAACCGGCGCTTCGGGTACGACGCGGCCGACCCGGCGCAGGAGTCGGTCAACCTTCACGTGGTCGCCAGCCAGGGCGCCGGCTCCACCTACAAGACCTTCGTCGCGGCTGCGGCGCTGGAGCGCGGAATCCCGCCCCACCACGTCATCACGACCTCCGACCCGTACGTCTCCCGCGTCTACCGGAACGGCTCGGAGCCCTACACCGTCGAGAACGTCGGCGACTACCCGCCCACGCTCACCATGACCGAGGCGCTGGTCCGGTCCTCGAACACCTACTTCGTGGCGCTGGAGGACCAGCTGGGCAGCGTGGAGGGGCCGGTGCGGATGGCCCAGCGGATGGGGCTGACCTCCCTGGACCCGGTGGCCGACCGGATCATCGCGGAGAACCGCGGCTCGTTCGCCCTGGGCCCGGAGGCGACCAGCCCGCTGGCGCTGGCCCGTGCCTACGCCACGCTCGGCGCGGGTGGCACCCGCTGCGCCCCCTTCCCCCTCGTGGAGGTGCTCGACCGCACCGGGCGGCCGCTGACCCGCGCCGACGGCACCCCGGTGGGCACCGGCGCCGCGTGCGCGCCGGACGCCGTCCCGCCGCAGGTGGCGACCACGCTGAACCAGATCCTGGTAGGCGACACCGCGCTGCCCTACGGCACCGGCACCCGCGCAGCGATCCCCGGCCACCAGGTCGCCGGCAAGACCGGCACCAGCCAGGACCGCTTCTCGGTGGCCTTCGTCGGCTACACCCCGCAGTACGCGGCCAGCGTCATGGTGTTCAACCCCAAGCAGAACCAGGACGCCGGCGGCTTCGGCGGCGGCCGCGGCGCGCAGATCTGGCACGACGCGATGCTGCCGGTGCTCTCGGCGCAGCCGCCGGCGCCCTTCCCGCCGCCAGGAATCCCCCTCGGCCCGCCACCGCCGGCCTGACCGCCGGGAGGCGCACCGCAGCGGTGCGCCTCGCTCCGTCACCCGGCGCAGGACCGGACCGCAGCGGCCGGGTCACCCGGGACGGGGTCAGCCCTCGGCGAGGAAACGCAACGCCTGCGGGACGTCTGACGGCCCGGCCACCGCGCTGAACCGCGCCCCGACGGCCGCGGCCAGCGCTCGCGCCTCGGCGTGGTCGTCGGCCGGCGCCACGACGACCAGCTCCTCCAGCCGGCGCGCGTAGGGCAGCGGGCCCGGCCCGGCGGTGGGCCGGCCGTCGGACAGCAGCACGGTCACCCGGCGCGGTGCGGTGGAGCGCGCGAGCTGCGCCCGGGCCGTGTCGAGGGCGTGCGCGAGGTCGGTCAGCCCGTGCCCGCGCAGCCGCAGCAGGTCGTCGACCACGTCGGCGACCGGCCGGGGGCGGTCCTGCGACGCGACGACGAGCGCCCGGTCGCTGAACGCGACGACGCTGTAGTCGTCGGGGGCGCGAAGGGCGACCGCGGCCGCGGCCAGCGTGGCCGCCGCCAGGCGGGCACCGCCGACCGAGCCGCTGCGGTCGACCAGGAGGCACAGCGCCACCGCCGGTCGCGCCCAGGCGGTGGAACGCAGGTCCTCCACCGCCGGCGGCCGGCCACTGGCC
>JALYNA010000222.1 GCA_030773455.1 Actinomycetota bacterium | reverse complement strand
CCGGTGGGCGCCGCGGTCTCCTCCTCGGCGGGGAGGTCGAGGGCATCGGCCGCGGGGACCAGCGGGCGCAGGCGATCGCCGTCGCCGCGCAGCCCCAGGCTGACCTCGGCGAGCAGGTCGGCGAGTTCCAGCTCCAGCGCGTCGCAGATCGAGGCGAGCAGCTCGGAGGAGGCCTCCTTCTGCCCCCGCTCGACCTCGGAGAGGTAGCCCAGGCTCACCCGGGCGGCACCGGAGACGTCGCGCAGCGTCCGGCGCTGGCGCAGCCGGTGGCCGCGCAAGGTCGTCCCCAGCTGGGTGCGCAGCAGCGTCATTGCCGTCTCCTGTCCTGCCTGTGCGGAAGCGGCGGCACCCCGGAGGGGTGCCGTGCGCTCACGGTACGCGGGGGCACCGACGGCCACCGGGCGGTGCCGGGCGAGTCCGCTCTGGGCGTAACGCCGCAGCCCGGCGGTCGCTTCCGGAGTCCGGCCCCGTCCCGGGCACCGCCCCGAGCTTGCGAGGGGTGGGGAGGACGGGGTCCTTGCTCAGGCGGCGGCGTCGGTGCGCGGCCCGGCCGAACGGCGGGCGGCGGCGGCGCGCATCGCCCGGACGCTGGTGCGCCGTAGGGTCAGGGCGCGGTACACGTAGTCCAGTCCGGTCAGCACGGTGAGCACCACGGCGGCGGCCATCACCCACCAGCGGGCGCTGCCGAACAGCCCGTCCAGCGGAAGGGTGTAGAGCCCGATGGCCAGCGCCTGGACGACGGTCTTGGCCTTGCCGCCCCGGCTCGCCGCGATCACGCCGTGGCGGAGCACCCAGAAGCGCAGCAGGGTCACGCCCACCTCGCGGACGAGGATCGTCAGCGTCACCCACCAGGGCAGCAGTGCCAGCACCGAGAGGCCGATGAGGGCGGTGCCCGTGAGCGCCTTGTCGGCTATCGGATCGGCCAGCTTGCCGAACTCGGTCACCTGGCCGGTGCGCCGGGCGATCATCCCGTCGTAGCGGTCGGTGATGATCGCGAGCGCGAAGACGAGGGTGGCCCAATAGCGCCGCTCGTCGTCCATCCCGCCGTCGGTGAGCAGCAGGGCGGCGAACACCGGCACCACGGCGAGCCGCAGCAGGGTCAGCGCGTTGGGCAGGTTGACCACCCGCGCCGACTGGGGCGGCGTGGCGGCCGGGTCCACCGGAGCGCTCATGCGCGCACCGCGGGCACCAGTGATGTGGCCACCAGGTCCACGCCCTCGGTACCGACGACCTCCGCGGCGACCAGCTGGCCCGCGACCGCGCCGTCGGGCACCCCGGTGACCGTCGTCGTCCCGTCGGCCTCGGGGTCCTGGTGGGCGGCATGCCCGGCCCACACCCCGGGACCCTCGTCGGCGGAGAGGTCCTCGGTGAGCAGGACTTCGACCCGCTCGCCGAGGCGGTCCTCGGCGCGCTGCGCGGTGAGCTCCTCCACCAGGTCGGTGATCCGCCGGACGCGGGCGTCGATCTCGGCCCCGTCGAGCTTGCCCGGCAGCCCCATCGCCTCGGTGCCCTCCTCGTCGGAGTAGCCGAAGACTCCCACGGCGTCCAGGCGGCCCTCGACGAGGAAGCGCTCGAGCTCGGCGACGTCGTCCTCGGTCTCCCCGGGGAAGCCGAGGATGACGTTGGTGCGGAAGCCGGCCGTCGGCGCCAGCGCGCGGGTCCGCTCGATCAGCGCGAGGAAGTCGTCGGTGCCACCGAAGCGGCGCATCCGGCGCAGCAGCGTCGGCGAGGAATGCTGGAACGACAGGTCGAAGTAGGGTGCGACCCTCTCGGTCGCGGCGATGACCTCCAGCAGCCCCGGCCGCAGCTCGGCCGGCTGCAGGTAGGCCACCCGGACCCGGGCGATGCCCTCGATCGCGGCCAGCTGCGGCACCAGCCGCTCCAGCAGGCGCAGGTCGCCGAGGTCCTTGCCGTAGGACGTGGAGTTCTCACTGACCAGGACGAGCTCGGTCACGCCCTGGGCGGCCAGCCACTGCGCCTCGCCGAGTACCTCCGCCGGCGGGCGGGACACGAACGAGCCGCGGAAGGCGGGGATGGCGCAGAAGGCGCAGCGCCGGTCGCAGCCGGAGGCGAGCTTGAGGGCGGCCGACGGGCCGGAGGCCAGCCGGCGCCGCTGCAGCCAGCCGTGGCCGGGGATGGCGGGTGCGTCGTGCGCGGCGGCCGCCGCGGTGCGGTCCACCGGGCTGATCGGCAGCAGCGTGCGCCGGTCCCGCGGGTCGTGCGGGACGAGCGGGACGCCGGAGAGCACGTCGTCGAGCCGCTCGCCGATCGCCGCGTAGTCGTCGAAGCCGAGCACCGTCGCCTCGGGCAGCTCGCCGGCGAGCTCGGAGCCGTACCGCTCTGCCATGCAGCCGACCGCGACCACCCGGGCGCCGGAGTCGGTGGCGGCCAGGATGGCGTCGACGGAGTCCTTCTTGGCCGACTCGATGAAGCCGCAGGTGTTCACCAGGACGGCGTCCGCGCCGTCGGCGTCCTCCACCAGCCGATACCCGCCGGCGGCCAGCCGGCCGGCCAGCTCCTCCGAGTCGACCTCGTTGCGGGCACACCCGAGGGTCACCACCGCCACGGTCCGGGCAGCGTCGGTCGGAGGTGTCACCGGTCCATCGTAGGGTGCGCTGCGGCCGCCACCAGGGACGGCGAGGGTGACCCGCCCCTCCCCTACCCCTCGGTGCCGCGCAGGTTGAACATCACCGACTCGAGCTCGTCGGGCTTGACCAGCACGTCGCGGGCCTTGGACCCCTCGGACGGGCCGACGATCCCGCGGCTCTCCATGAGGTCCATGAGCCGGCCGGCCTTGGCGAAGCCGACCCGCAGCTTGCGTTGCAGCATCGACGTGGAGCCGAACTGGCTGGTGACGACCAGCTCCACGGCCTGGATGAGCAGCTCGAGGTCGCCGCCGATGTCCTCGTCGATCTCCTTCTGCTCGCCGGCGGCGGCGCTGAAGACCTCCTCGCGGTAATCCGGCTCGGCCTGGCGCTTGGTGAACTCGACGACCGCTTCGATCTCGGCGTCGGAGACGTAGGCGCCCTGCACGCGCATCGGCTTGCCCGCCCCGATCGGCAGGAACAGGGCGTCGCCCATGCCGATCAGCTTCTCTGCACCCGGCTGGTCGAGGATGACCCGGCTGTCGGTGAGGCTGGAGGTGGAGAACGCCAGCCGCGAGGGCACGTTGGCCTTGATCAGGCCGGTGACGACGTCGACCGAGGGCCGCTGGGTGGCCAGCACCAGGTGGATGCCGGCGGCGCGCGCCTTCTGGGTGATCCGGACGATCGACTCCTCGACGTCGCGCGGGGCGACCATCATCAGGTCGGCGAGCTCGTCGACGATGGCGAGGATGTAGGGGTAGGGGCGGTACACCCGCTCGCTGCCCGGCGGGGCCATGATCTCGCCGCGCTCCACCTTGCGGTTGAAGTCATCGATGTGCCGGACGCCGGTGGCCCGCATGTCCTGGTAGCGCTGCTCCATCTCCTCGACCAGCCAGGCCAGCGCGGTGGCCGCCTTCTTCGGGTCGGTGATGATCGGCGTGATCAGGTGCGGGATGCCGTCGTAGGGGGTCAGCTCGACCATCTTCGGGTCGATCAGGATCATTCGCAGCTGGTCGGGCGTGGCCCGCAGCAGCAGCGAGGTCAGCAGCGAGTTGACGCAGCTGGACTTACCCGCACCGGTCGCACCGGCGACCAGCAGGTGCGGCATCTTGGCCAGGTTCGCGCAGACGAACCCCCCCTCGATGTCCTTGCCCAGCCCGACCAGCATCGGGTGCGGGTCATGCTTGGCCACCTGCGAGCGCAGCACGTCGCCCAGGCTGACCATCTCGCGGTCGGTGTTGGGCACCTCCACGCCGACGGCGGACTTGCCGGGGATCGGCGCGAGGATCCGGATGTTGTCGTTGGCCACCGCGTAGGCCATGTTCTTGGTCAGCGCGGTGATCTTCTCGACCTTGACCGCAGGGCCCAGTTCGATCTCGTACCGGGTGACGGTCGGGCCGCGGGTGAAGCTCGTGACGGCGGCGTCGACGTTGAACTGCTCCAGCACCCCGGTGATGGCGTCGGTCGCCGCCTCGGTGGCCGTGGAGTTTTTCTTCGGGGGGTCGCCGGGGCGCAGCACGCTGACCGAGGGCAGCGTGTACTGGCCCTCGACCGGCTCGATGCGCAGCTGCTCGGGCTCGGGGATCGGCTCGAGCTCCTCCGGCGGCGCGGTCCGGTCGACCACCGCCGGGCGGCGGGCCGGGACCGGCGGGAGCGGCGGCTCGCGCCGCACGGCCTCGGGCGCCTCGTCCAGCGCCGCGTGGTCGATCGCCGGCACGGTGTCCACCGGGCCGGTGTCCATCAGGTCGTCCGACAGCGACCCGCGGCGGCCGCGGCGCGGCGCCGGGGGCTCGGCCGGCTCGTCCTCGTCCGCCCAGTCCTCGTCGTCGTCGGTGTGGCCCAGCAGGCGGTCGCCGAGCTGACGCAGCCGCTCGGGGATCTGGTGCACCGGCGTGGCGGTCAGCACCAGCAGGCCGAAGAAGGCCAGCAGGACCAGCAGGACGACGGCGACGACGGCGCCCACGCCGGCGACCAGCGGCGTGGCCGTGGCCCAGCCGACCAGTCCCCCGGAGCCGGGGCGGTCCTCGGACGGGACGGCGCCCTCGCCGACCACCTGGGCGATGCCGAGCACCGACACGACCAGGCACAGCCAGCCGATCGCCAGCCGGCCGCGCGCCTCGGGACGCGGGCCGCGGCGCAGCAGGCGCAGCGCGGCGAGGAACAGCACGACCGGCAGGACCAGGACGAGCGAGCCGACGATCCAGCGGACCCCGCCGGCGAAGGCGGCCCCGGCCGGGCCGATGCCGTTGCTCCAGGCGGCGGCGCCGAGGACGATCGCCAGACCCAGCACGGCCAGACCGACGCCGTCGCGCCGGTGCTCGGGGGCGAGCGGCTCGGCCTCCTCCGGGCGGGCGACCGAGCGGGCGAGCCCGCCCGCGCCACGGGCCAGCAGCGACCAACTGCCGCTGACCACGCCCCACAGGCCCGGACCGGTCCGCGGAGCCGCGGGCTTGCGGGTGGCCGGCTTGCGGCCGCCGGCGGCGGGTCGCTTGGCGGGCGGGCGCTTGCCGGACGCGGTCGACCCCGAGCCCGGGCGTCCGCGCGCGGACGACCGGCCCGAGGGTCGGGTCGTCGTCGTGCGAGCAGGCATGCGTCGACGGTAATCGCCGGAGGCTCCCCCCGACCGCAGGCGCAGCGTCGTGTCCGCGACCTACGGTCGGGCCATGCCGCCGCGCACCGCCGTCCCGTACGGGCGCCGGCCGGCCCCGATCACCTCCGAACTTGTCGTCCGGGCCGCCGCTCGGCTCGAGAAGGTGGCCGTCGACGGCGACGACGTGTGGTGGTCGGGGTTCCAGCCCGGCGAGGGCGGCCGGTCCGCACTGGTCCGCCGCGGCGCTGACGCCGGGACCCCGACGTCCTGCCTCCGCCGTGGAACGCGCGCACCCGCGTCCACGAGTACGGCGGCGGCGCGTGGAGGGTCTCCGGCGGCGTCCTGTGGTTCACCCATTTCCCCGACCAGCGGCTCTACCGGCTGGACCCCGGCGCGGACGGGCCGGTCGCGGCCACGCCGCAGCCGCCGCCGCAGCTGCCGGCCGGGGTCCGGTACGCCGACCTCACCCCCACAGGGGACGGCGGACTGCTCGCTGTCCGGGAGACTCATGCGGCCAGCGGCGCGGCCGCCGACGTCATCAACGAGCTCGTCCGGATCCGTGCGGACGGCGCGGTCGAGGTCCTAGTCAGCGGGCCGGACTTCGTCTCCGATCCGCGCCCCTCGCCCGACGGCCGGCACCTCGCCTGGCTGCAGTGGCAGCACCCCGACATGCCGTGGGACGCCGCGGCGCTGGTCGTCCGGGGTCCCGACGGCGAGACGGTGGTCGCCGGCGGCCACTCCCCCGACGGCCGGGCGGAGTCGGTGGTCCAGCGCGTCTGGGACGCCGACGGCGCGCTGTGGTTCTGCGCCGACCGCACCGGCGTCTGGTCGCTGTACCGCTGGCGGCCGGGCAGCGAGGTGGAGGCGCTGCTGGACGTGGGCGCCGACATCGCCGGTCCGCAGTGGCGCTTCGGCGCCCGCCGCTTCGCGGTGCTCGACGACGGCCGTGCCCTGCTCGCCTTCTCCAGGAACGGTGCCGACCGGCTGGCAGTGCGGGAGGCCGACGGCACGGTCGGCGAGCTGGACCTGCCCTACACGGCGTTCCGCTCGGTGACCGCGGCGGGAGACTCGGTCGTGTGCGTGGCGGGCAGCCCGGCGACCGAGCCGGTCGTCCTCCGGGTCCCGGCGGACGGCGGCCCCGCGGAGATCCTGCGGCCGGCGCGCGACCCGGGCGTGGACCCGGCCTGGTTCTCCCGGCCCGAGCACGTTCCCTTCCCGACCCCGGAGCGCGGCACCGGCATCGACGAGGCACACGCGCTGGTCTACCCACCGACCAACCCGGAGGCGGCCGCCCCGGAGGGCACGCTCCCGCCGCTGCTGGTGGTCGTGCACGGCGGGGCCGACGGCCGCGGCGACCTCCGTGCTGGACCTCGAGGTCCAAAATTTGGACCTCGAGCGGCTTCTGCGTCGCCGACGTAGACTACCGCGGGTCCACGGGCTACGGGCGGCGGTACCGCGACTCGCTGCGCGGCGCCTGCGGCGTGGTCGACCTTGACGACGTGGCCTGCGCCCGGTTCCTCGCCGACGCCGGCCGGGTCGACCCCGCCCGGATGGCGATCCGCGGCGGCTCGGCCGGCGGGTACACGACACTCGCGGCGCTGTGCCTGCGGCTGGGGGTCTTCTCCGCGGGCGCCAGCCACTACGGGATGGCCGACCTCGCCGCGCTGGCCGTCGACACGCACAAGTTCGAGTCCCGCTACCTGGACTCCCTGGTAGCCCCGTGGCCGGGGGGTGCAGAAATCTACGCCGAGCGCTCCCCGATCTCGCACGTGGACGCGTTCGACACCCCACTGGCGGTGTTCCAGGGCGCGGAGGACCGGGTGGTCCCGCCGGAGCAGGCCGAGGCCATCGTCGCGGCGCTCCGAGGAAAGGGGGTGCCGCACGCCTACCTGCTCTTCCCCGGCGAGCAGCACGGCTTGCGGCGGGCGGAGAACATCCGCGCGGCGCTGGACGGTGAGCTGTCCTTCTACGCCCAGGTGTGGGGCTTCGACCTGCCGCCGCAGGAGGGCATCGAGCCCATCGATCTGCGTTAGACCGCGCCGACGCCCGGTCCGGATCACAGCAGCAGCGCCGGGCCCGGTTGCCGCGGCGAGGAAGCCACCGGTATGGGGGCCAGGGGCGTCTCCCCGGGCGCCGGTGCACAGAAGCGGCTGCAGGTAGCGAAGGCGCCACCTGTCGAGCAAACCGTTGCAAATACCGCAACGAGCCATTGCAGAGTTTGCACCACTCCTCGATAGTGGCGCTGTGCATGAGACTCAGGACACAGGGGCCGCCAAGATCCTGGCGATCCTCGAAGCTCTCGCGCAGTCAGGGCCCGTGGTGACCCGCGGTCTCACGGTCAGCGGGCTGGCTCGGTCCCTGGGGCGCGACAAGTCGAGCATCTCCCGTCAGCTGAAACCGCTGGTCGACCTGGGACTGGTGGAACGTGACGACGACGGGCTGCACCGACTCGGGTGGAGGCTCTTCGCACTGGCGACCCAAGCCGGAGACCAACGCCTGCTCCTGCTCGCTCCGCCAGTGATGCGCCAGCTGGCGCGCCAGGCGAAGGAGCGGGTGCACCTGAGCATCCGCCGCAACGACGAGGTGCTCACCATCTTGTCGGAGGGGCCGTACCGAGCAGTCGAAGCCGTGCAGTGGGTGGGTCGCACCGTGCCCATGTCGTACACCTCGTCGGGTCGGGCCCTGTTGTTCGATCACGGTGCCGACGAGATCCGGACCCTGCTCGAGGACGGCTTCCGCAAGGGGCCCGGCTCCAAGGCGCCTGCCACCGTCGAGGCCGTGATCGAGCGGGTAGGTCGAGCGCGGGCACTGGGATACGCCGCCGCGGTCGACGAGTTCGACGACGACCTGGCCGCGGTGGCCGCCCCCGTGCGCGACGGGCACGGGCGAATCGTCGCCGCATTGAACATCTCTGCGCCCACGTACCGGCTGCACAACACCTTGAACAGCGTCGGCCGACAGATCAGCCAGGCCGCGCATTACCTCAGCCAGGCGCTGTCGTCACCCCCCGCGCCTTATTCACCTCCATCCAAGGAGCAGCACAGTGCCCTACCGGGACTCAGTGGCGAGATGAGAAGGATCTCGTGAGCTTCTTCGAGTACGTCAGCGAGAACTCGACCCGGATCTCATTCCTGTTCGCGCAACACGTGCAGGTCGTCCTGATCTCAGTAGGGTTGGCCACGGTGGTCAGCATCCTCCTCGCCATGGCCACGGAGCGCCTCCCGAAGACACGCAAGGTGGCGCTCTCCGTCACCGGGACCATCCTCACCATTCCGTCCTTCGCCTTGTTCGGGCTCATGATCCCGATCTTCGGGCTCGGCGTGGCACCGACCGTGCTGGCTCTGACGATCTATGCGGTCTTCCCAATTCTCAGGAATGCCGTGACCGGCCTCGAGACCGTGGACGCCAGTGTGGTGGACGCGGCCCGGGGAATGGGCATGGGCTCTCGCCAGCGCCTGTGGAGAATCCGGCTGCCACTCGCCTGGCCGGTGATCCTCAACGGCATCCGGGTGGCGACGATCATGGTGGTGGCCATCGCTGCCATCGGCGCAGCAGTGCGCGGCCCCGGTCTCGGGGAACTCATCTTCCGCGGATTGTCCCGAATAGGGGCCGCGAATGCCCTCAACGAAGCACTCGCCGGCGTGGTGGCGATCGTGGTCGTGGCCGCCGTCCTGGACGTGCTCTTCCTCATCATCGGCCGGGTCACTACACCGAGAGGTCTCCATGCCTGACATCAGCAACGCGACCGACGCCATGATCCGGCTGAGTGGGGTCACCAAGCACTACGAGGGCTCCGACGCTCCCGCCGTCGCCCCCCTGACGATGGACATCCGGCGCGGAGAATTCGTCTGCCTGGTCGGTCCGTCCGGGTCTGGAAAGACGACAACCCTACGGATGATCAATCGCCTGGTGGAGCCTACCGGGGGGCAGATCTGGATCGACGGTCAAGATGTGACTCATTCCGATCCCGACGAGCTCCGCCGCCACATCGGATACGTGATCCAACAGGTGGGGCTCATCCCGCACATGTCCATCGGCCAGAACGTGGGCATCGTCCCGTCAATGCTCGGTTGGGACAAGAAACGGATCTCCGCCCGCGTCGACGAACTGCTCGAACTCGTCGGTCTGGACCCGTCCGTATACCGATCCCGGTATCCGAAGCAGCTGTCGGGCGGGCAGCAGCAGCGAGTGGGGGTCGCCCGGGCCCTTGCAGCGGACCCGCCCGTGATGCTGATGGACGAGCCCTTCGGCGCAATCGACCCGATCACCCGGGAGCGTCTGCAGGCGGAGTTCCTCCAACTCCAGGAGCGCATCCGCAAGACCATCGTCTTCGTCACCCACGACATCGACGAGGCGCTGCGCCTGGGAGACCGCATCGCGATCTTCGCCGAGGGGTCCCGGCTGGCCCAGTTCGACACCCCCCTGGAGATCCTCACCAACCCCGCGGACGACTTCGTGCGGACGTTCATCGGGGAGGGTGCCGCCCTGCGCCGGTTGTCCTTGCTGCGGGCGGGGGACCTGCCCGCCTCGGTCCACCACGGGGAACCCGTCGACCTCACCGTGGGCGCCGACGAGACGGTTGCCGGGGTCCTGGAGAAGATGCTCATGGCCGGAGCCGAGCGGGTGCACGTGGCCGGCGGAGCCACCTTGACCGTTCAGGACATGCTCCTGGCCACCGCCCTGCCCAAGTATCCGGCCCTGCGGTGAGCACCACAGCCACCTCGTTGCGCCCCGCGGGCACCGCTGGGACCGCGAATCGCGGCAAGGACCGCTCAGGCTGGATCCTGCCGGTCATCGCGGCAGCCCTGGTGGTCGGCACCTTGGTCTACATCCGCACCGCCACCCTCGACTCCATCGAGGCGCGGGCGCTCACCACGGACGTGCTGCTGAAACAATTCTCCGAGCACGTCTCCCTCGTCGCGGTGTCGACCGTCGTGGTGATCGCCATAGGGATTCCGGCCGGGATCCTGCTGAGCAGACCGTGGGCGCGCTATCTCCGGCCTCCGGCCTTGACCCTGGCGAACGCGGGTCAGGCCATCCCCTCGATCGGGATCCTGGTGCTCTTGGCGCTGGTCTACGGCGTCGGTTTCCGCATGGCTGTCGTGGCCCTGGTCGTCTACGCCCTGCTCCCCATCCTGAGGAACACGATCGTGGGGCTGCAGCAGGTGTCGCCCTTCGTCATCGACGCGGCCAGGGGAATGGGCATGAGCGCCCGCCGCATCCTCCTCACCGTCGAACTGCCCCTCGCCGTGCCGGTCATGCTCGCCGGCATCCGGGTCTCCCTAATCCTCAACGTCGGAGTGGCCACGCTGGCCACCTACACGAACGCGGGCGGACTGGGCGACCTCATCGAGCGGGGCATCGTGTTGAACCGCATGCCGATCCTCATGGCCGGCTGCCTGCTCACGATCGCCCTGGCGCTGGTCGTCGACTGGCTGGCCGGTCTCATCGAGCGCCGCCTTCGCCCCAAGGGCATCTGAGTCCCTCCGCCCCTCGGGGCAGCTGACGAATGTCCATCAGAAGCACGACGCCTCCACCCGAAAGGCAACCACCATGCGTCACAGACTCACGACCGTCACGGGGCTGACCGCCAGCATTGCCCTGCTCTCCTCCTGTGCCCTGGGCCAGGAACCGCCGACCGGGGTGTCGGCCGGCAGCCTCGCCGAGAACGGGGATCTAAGCGGCGTCGAGGTCACCGTCGGTGGCAAGGAGTTCACCGAGCAACTGATCCTGTGCGAGCTCACCGCGCAAGCCCTGGAGTCCGCTGGGGCCACCGCCACCCGCAACTGCGGGATGTCGGGGAGCAGCAGCGTGCGTTCCGCGCTCCTCAGCGGCGACCTCGACATGTACTGGGAGTACACCGGCACGGGGTGGATCACCCACCTGGGCGAGACCGAGCCGATCGCCGACCCGCAGAAGCTCTACCAGGCGGTCGCCGAGCGCGACAAGCAGGAGAATTCCGTGGCCTGGCTCGAGCCGGCGCCGGCGAACAACACCTACGCGGTCGCGGTCAGCCGGGAGAAGGCGGAAGAGCTGGGTGTCCAGACGCTGTCCGACTATGCCGAGCTGGTGAAGTCCGACCCGGCCAACGCCACCTTCTGTGGCGCGGCGGAGTTCTTCGGCCGCGACGACGGCTGGCCCGGACTCCAGAAGGCCTACGGGTTCGACCTCCCTGGTGACCGCGTGTCCGAACTGGCGGCCGGGGCCATCTACAACGCGATCGACACGGCCGACCCCTGTGTCTTCGGTGAGGTCTTCGCCACCGACGGACGGATCGCCGCGCTGGACCTCGTGGTCCTCGAGGACGACAAGCAGTACTTCACGGCCTACAACCCCGCCGTGTCGATCCGCACCGAGGTTTTCGAGCAGAATCCCGCCATCGCGGACGTCCTCGCTCCCGTGAGCGGAGCTCTCGACGACCAGACGCTGCAGTCGCTAAACGCCCGGGTTGACGTGAACGGAGACACCCCCGCAGACGCGGCCAAGGCCTGGCTCGTCCAGGAGGGCTTCGTCAGTGAGTGAAAGGCCTCATGAACCGACAGGCAGTGCTGTCCTGAAGGTCCGCCTCCTGCAGACCGATCCCACCCTGGGGGACGTAGGGGGCAACCTCCAGGGGCTGGACGCCCTGGTCGACAAGGCCTCGGATCGCGATCTCGTCGTGGCTCCCGAACTGGCGACGCACGGGTACCACCTCAGCGAGGTGCCCGACGTCCCACCGCTGTCCCCGGACGATCCGAGGCTGCTGGAGCTGGGCCGGCACGGCCCGGCTGCGGTGGTCGGCTTCGCCGAGGCGTTCCGCCACCACACCTTCAACAGCGCCGCTCTCCTGGTCGACGGGGAGGCCCGGATCCAGCGCAAGATGTTCCTGCCCACCTACCGGGGATGGGAGGAGCGCAAGCACTTCCGCCCGGGCGGGGCGCTGCACTGCTTCGACCTTCCCACGACCCGGGTCTCGACGCTTATCTGCAACGACGCCTGGCAACCGCCCCTCCCCTGGCTTGCCGCACACGGCGGGGCAGAGGTCCTGGTCGTCCCCGCCAACAGCGCGGTCAGCCATGTCGGCCTACCGACGTCACGGGCCTGGGAGATCCTCCTGCTGCACGCCGCCGTCGTTCTGCAGACGTACGTCGTGTTCGTAAACCGCTGCGGAGAAGAAGGCGGGCGCCAGTTCTGGGGCGGGTCACGCGTGATCCATCCCTCCGGCGAGGTGATGGGCCAACTGGGCTCGGAGCCCGGAGAGTTCGACTGCGAACTGGACCTCGCCGAGTTGCGTTCGCTGCGCCGGCAGTGGCCCTTGCTCCAGGAGTCTCGCGCGGACGTCGTCGCGCGCGCCGCCCTGAAGCTGGCCGAGGAGGAGTTCTGACGTGTTCGACAGCCACGTGCATGCTGGGCCCGACGTGCTCGAGCGCATCGGGGACGACGCCGCGGTCGCCCGGGCCTACGCCCTGGCCGACTTCTCCGGCTTCGTACTCAAGGCACATTACGAGTCGACCGTGGGACGGGCCCACGCCGCGTCACGGACGACGGGTCGGACCGTGTACGGAGGGGTCGCGCTCAACCAGCACTGCGGCGGCATCAACCCCAGTGCGGCTGCTGCCGCTCTAGGGGCGGGGGGACGCGTCATATGGATGCCTACGGCCGACGCGCACACGCAGCACACTGCTGACCTGCCCCGACTCTGCCACCAGTTCCCTCGGATCGGCTCACACACCTACGCCATCCCACCGGTCGACACGCGAGCCACCGAAGCGACCGAGGCGGTGCTGGCACTGATCGCCGAACACGATGCCGTCCTGGCCACCGGTCATCTCAGCGGGGACGAGTGCCGATGGCTCAGTGAACGAGCGCGCTTCTACGGCATCGGCCGAGTGCTGTTCACCCACCCCTCCTACACGGTGCCGGGCCTGGACCCCTCCGCCGTCCGTGCCCTGGTCGAAGGCGGCGGCCACGCGGAGATCACCACCTATCAACTGCTGCATCAGCCGGGATGCACCGCGGCAATGCTGGCTCGGGTTGCAGAGGCTGCCGGCGATCGGCTGGTTCTCTCCTCGGACGCGGGACAGCCGGATTCCCCGTCCCCGCCGGAGGCGCTGATGTTGCTGGTCGACACCCTCGCCGCCGAGGGTGTCGACCGCGGGCGGCTGGAGGCTGCCGCGTCGACCGTTCCCGCGTCCTTGTTCGCGCCGAGGTAACCACCCGTCAACGGCCTGCCTCGGGCGCCGACCGCAGGCAGCACCGGCCCGGCGCCGGGGGAGCACGTGCGCGTGGTCCCAGGCTGCGACAACCCGGAGGTAACAGATCAGCCCGTAGGACGCCTTTCCCCTGACCGCCGACCACAGGGATCGCCGTGAAGGAATTCACCTCCGGCTGGTCGAGCTCGAAACGACTACTGGTCCACCAAGAAACGAGGGATGAGAGAGTGATCGAGAAGAACACGTCGTTCTTCAGCGAGGGTTGCCGTCTGCAGGCGACCTTGTACTACCCCAACGAACTGTCCGGGGACGGCCCCTACCCTGCACTGATCGTCAACTCCGGCTATCAGGGGTTCAACGAGTTCTACCCCAAGATGTTCGCCGAACAGATGACGCAGCGCGGGTACATCTGCCTGGGCTTCGACTATCGGGGGATGGCCGACAGCGAGGGCGAGAAGGGCACGGTACTCATCGAGCAGCAGGTGGAGGACGTCCGCAACGCTGTGACCTTCCTGCAAACCCAGACCGACGTCGACAACTCCCGGATCGGCCTCATCGGGTGGGGAATGGGTGCGGCCAACGTCGTGCTCGCGGCCGAGAAGGGCCACAACGTCGCAGGCGTGGCTGCGCTGAACGGCTTCTACGACGGGGAGCGCTGGTTGAAGTCCATCCACATCTACGACGAGTGGACGCGGATCGTCGACGAGGTGGCGGAGGACCGGACGCGGCGGGTGCTGGAGGGCGAGTCCCAGCTGGCCGACACCTTCCACCACTACCCGCTGGACCCGGCCACCAAGGACTACGTGGGCAAGGAGCTGGAGCAGGTCTACGGCTTCGGGCACCCGACCCGACTGCAGTTCACCGAGTCAATCATGGATCTGAAGGTGGAGAGGGTCGTCCAGCACCTGGGGCCGATCCCCCTGTTCATCGCGCACGGGGAACGCAACACCCTGCACCCGTACGACGAGGCTCTCAGCCTGTATGAGGCGGCCTCGTCGCCGAAGACGTTGTACAGCATCGACGGTCGGCACAACGACTTCATGTACGGGGACCACCCGGAGTTCCTGCTCATGTGCGATCGCCTCCAGGAGTTCTTCGACGAGGCCTTCCAGAAGAGCTCCTCTCCGTCCCGGATCGTGTCCGCCTGACCGGCTGCACCGGGCACCCGCTGTTTCCGAAACGGGATCGGTGGGTGCCCGGGGGCCTGTCGGCAGGCACGAAGCTGAGGGTCCGGTGAGGACCGGACCGCCATGCCACCGTCACGTCCGGGCAGCGACACGCACCGACCGTGAGCTCCCTCCAGAGACAAGACCTGCCACCCGGCTCCTGTCCGTGCACGTCCGGAGCTGTTCCGACGGCTGGACGCAGGACCGTGACAACCGACCAGTGAGGTGCGGACCCATGACCGACATCCGAGACGACCTCACCACCCGTGCCGCCTACGTCTCCGATGCCTCCATCTACCGCCGGCTGCCCGAGGCGGTCGCCGAACCGCGCGACGTGGACGAGATCCGGGAACTGCTCGCCCTGGCGCGGGAGCGCGGCTGGCCCGTGATCTCCCGGGGCGGCGGGACGTCGGTGGCCGGGAACGCCATCGGCGAGGGCCTGGTCATCGACACGTCTCGCCAGTTCAACCGGATCCTGTCCATCGACCCGGAGGCCATGACCGCGACCATCGAGCCGGGCGTGATCTGCGACCGACTGCGGGCGGCGGCGTCCGAGTTCGGCCTCACCTACGGTCCCGATCCCTCGACGCATTCACGCTGCACGATCGGCGGAATGGTGGCCAACAACGCATGCGGCTCGCACTCCGTGGCTTGGGGGACGAGCGCCGAAAACCTGGTCTCACTCACGGTCATGCTGGCCGACGGGCGCGAAGTGGAACTTCGGGAGGGAGGCACGTCCGACCCGGCGATCACCCGGCAGCTCGTCGGGATCCGCGACCGGCACCTGGCGACGCTCCGCACCGAGCTGGGCCAGTTCCCCCGCCAGGTCTCCGGCTACGGCCTGCACCACCTGCTCGCCGAGAACGGCTTCGACGCCGCCAAGGCCTTCGCCGGGACGGAGGGCACGTGCGGGATCATCACCCGCCTCACGGTGCGCCTGGTCCGCAAGCCCGCGCACACGGCCTTGGCCGTGCTGGGCTTCGAGGATGCCTTCGAGGCGCGACCGCCGCGCCGAAGCTGCGCGTCCCTGGCGTCTACACGATCGAGGGCATGGGCTCGGACCTGGTCGAGGCCATGCAGACCCGCCCGGGCCGGGAAAACTCCGGCTCCGAGCTGCCGCGCGGTGGCGGCTGGCTGTACTGCGAGGTTGGCGCCGACACCCTCGAGGTGGCCGAGGCCCGGGCCCGGGAGCTAGCGGGTCTGGTGCCCGAGCGCGTCGTCGACTCGGTCATCGTGGGGGACCCGGCGCTGGCCAGAGCGTTGTGGGGCATCCGCGAGGCGGGTGCGGGGTTTGCGACCCGCCTGCCCGACGGCGGTGAGGCCTGGCCGGGCTGGGAGGACTCCGCGGTGCCCCCCGCCCGCCTGGGCGAGTACCTACGGGATCTCTACGACCTGCTGCACGAGCTGGATCTCACCGGCATACCCTTCGGCCACTTCGGCGAGGGCTGTGTGCACATCCGCATCTCCTTCGACTTCTCCGACGAGGCGGGGGTGGCCGCCTACCGGAGCTTCGTCCAGCGTGCCGCCGAACTGGTCCGCCGCTACGGCGGCTCCGTCTCGGGCGAGCACGGCGACGGGCGCGCCCGCTCCGAGCTGCTGTCCAGGATCTACTCCCCCGACGCCCTCCAGGCTTTCGCCGAGTTCAAGCAGGTCTTCGACCCCGATGGCGTGTTCAACCCGGGCGTGCTCGTGCATCCCGAGCCCGTCGACCAGGGGATCCGGCCGGGCCCCGGCGCCCGCAACCTCGAGGTGACGCCCGTGCACGCGCTGACCCGGGACGGCGGGTCCTTCTCCAGCGCCGTCAACCGGTGCGTGGGCGTGGGTTCGTGCCGCTCGGACGACGGTGCGATGTGCCCGTCCTTCCACGTCACCGGGGACGAGGTGCACTCGACCCGCGGACGCGCCCGTGTGCTGGCCGAGATGCTGCGCGGGGAGTCGATCCCCGAGGGCTGGAGGTCGAAGGACGCCCTCGAGGCGCTGGACCTCTGCTTGTCCTGCAAGGCATGCGCCAGCGAGTGTCCGGTCAACGTGGACATGGCCACGTACAAGGCGGAGTTCCTCCACCATCACTACGACCAGGGTCTGCGCTCCTTCGTGGGCCGGAACCGGCGTCCGATGGCGCAGTTCACCATGGGATGGCTGCCGCGGCTCATGCGGATCGCGGAGAAGGTGCCCGTCGCCTTTCGAGCACTGAACCTGCTGCTGTCCTTCCGGCCCGTCGAGGAGCTGACCAAGCGGCTGGGCGGGATCGAACCCAAGCGGCGGATGATCTCCTTCGCCCCGCAGCCGCTGACGGCGTGGTTCCGCCGCCGGTCCGCAGGACGCGGCTCCGGCGAGGCCGCCGACGGCCGCGAGACCGTGGTGCTGTGGCCGGACACGTTCACGAACTACTCCGCCGACGCGCCCGGCCGGGCCGCCGTCGAGGTCCTCGAGGCCATGGGTTATCGAGTGGTCATGCCGACGGCGAACGTCTGCTGCGGTCTGACGTGGCACTCCACCGGGCAACTGGACATCACCCAGAGGGTCCTCCGCAAGACCCTCGCCGTGATGGAGCCCCTGCTCGATGCCGGTTACCCGGTCATCGGCCTCGAACCTTCCTGCACCATCATGCTCCAGGACGAGATCGTCGAGATGCTCCCCGACGATCCGCGGGCGCGGCGGGTGACCGAGCTCACCACGACCCTCGGGGCCTTCGCCGCCCGCCATCTCGAGCGGGGCCGGCCGTGGCCGTTCGGGAGACTGTCCACCGAAACGGGCCCGGCCGCGGCGGTCTGTCAGGTGCACTGCCACCAGAAGTCCTTGCACGGCTACGGGCCCGAGCTGCGGGTTCTGGAGGAGCTGGGCGTGGACGTCGCGGTCGTCGGCGGTGGCTGCTGTGGGCTGGCCGGCAACTGGGGCTTCGAGCCAGGGCACTACGAGGTCTCCCAGGCCCTGGCCGAGCGTGAGCTGTTCCCGGCGATCCGGGCCGCGGCCGACGGCACGATCGTGCTGGCCGACGGCTTCTCCTGCCGCACGCAGATCGCCCAGGGCACCGGTACCGACAGCGTCCACCTCGCCCAGGTGCTGCGGGCCGCACTCACCGCGAAGGATCCCGTGCGGTGACCGAAGGCGCCGTGACCGCATGAGACAAACCCGGCAACCGGGGTACCGCCTCACCGGCCGCCGCGACCGCCAGGGTCTCCCCTCCCCGACGCGTTGAGCCGCTGCATCCTCCCTCGCGGGACCCTCCAGGCCCCACTCATCAGGACGGGGAGGGCGTCAAACCTCCAGGACGGTGGGGATGATCATCGGGCGGCGGCGGTACTTGTCGGACACCCACTTGCCGATCGTCCGGCGGATCACCTGGGACAGCCGGTGCGGGTCGGTCACTCCGTCGGCCAGCGTGCGACGCAAGCTCTCCTCGACCAGCTGCAGCGCCGGGTCGAAGACGGCGGGGTCGTCGGCGAAGCCGCGGGCGGAGAGGTGCACCGGCCGCACGATGGTGCCGGTCGAGGGCTCGATGACGACGGTCAGCGCGACGAACCCCTCGTCACCGAGGATCCGCCGCTCCTGCAGCGACTCCTCCCCCACGTCCCCGACGTTGAGGCCGTCGACGTAGACGTCGCCGACCGGCACCGACCCGACGATGGTCGCCTTGCCGTCGACCAGGTCGATGACGACGCCGTTCTCGGCGAGCAGCACCCGGTCGCCGGCCATGCCGGTCTCCTCGGCCAGGGCCGCGTGCGCCCGCAGGTGCCGCCACTCGCCGTGCACCGGCATGAGGTACCGCGGCTTGGCCACGTTGAGCAGCGTCCGCAGCTCGCCGGCCGGGGCGTGCCCGGAGACGTGCACCCGCGCGGTCTCCTTGTGCACGACGGTGGCGCCGAGCCGGGCCAGCCCGTTGATCACCTTGTAGACGGCGGTCTCGTTCCCCGGCACCAGGGAGGAGGCCAGCACGATCGTGTCCCCGGCCTCGATGGTCACCTGGTGGTGCTCGCCGCGGGCCATCCGCCCGAGCGCGGACAGCGGCTCTCCCTGGGACCCGGTGCTGACCAGCACCACCTGCTCGGGCGGCATGCTGGTCGCCTCGTCCAGGCTCACCATGAGGCCGGGCGCGACGCGCAGCAGCCCGAGGTCGCGGGCCACGCCCATGTTGCGGACCATCGAGCGGCCAACGAGGGCGACCTTGCGGCCGTGGGTCTCCGCGGCGTCGAGCACCTGCTGGATGCGGTGCACGTGGCTGGCGAAGCTGGACACGATCAGCCGCTGGGTGGCCCGCCGGAACACGTCCTCCAGGACCGGGCCGATCGACCGCTCCGGGGTGACGAAGCCGGGGATCTCGGCGTTGGTGGAGTCGGCGAGAAGCAGGTCGATGCCCTCGAGGCCGAGCCGGGCGAAGGCGCCGAGGTCGGTGAGGACGCCGTCCAGCGGCAGCTGGTCCATCTTGAAGTCGCCGGTGTGCACCAGGACCCCGGCCGGCGTCTGGACGGCCACGGCCAGCGCGTCGGGGATCGAGTGGTTGACCGAGATGAACTCGCAGTGGAACGGCCCGGCGACGTGGTCGTCGCCCGCGGCCACCTCGACCAGCACCGGGTCGAGCCGGTGCTCGCGCAGCTTGGCCTTGACCAGGGCCAGCGTGAACCGGGAACCGACCAGCGGGATGTCCCCGCGCATGCGCAGTAGGTAGGGGATCGCGCCGATGTGGTCCTCGTGCCCGTGGGTGAGGACCACCGCGAGGACGTCATCAAGGCGGTGCTCGATGATCCCGAAGTCCGGCAGGATCAGGTCGACGCCGGGCTGCTCGGCCTCGGGGAAGAGCACGCCGCAGTCGATGACCAGCAGCTTGCCGTCGAACTCGAGGACGGCCATGTTCCGGCCGATCTCGCCGAGCCCGCCGAGCGCCATCACGCGCAGGCCGCCCGCCGGCAACGCGGGGGGTGCCTGCAGGTCCAGGTGCGGCTGGGTGGTCGAGGTGGTCACGAGTTCGCGCTCACAGGTGGATGCCTCCGTCGGCGAGGTCGGCGCGCAGCTGCGCGCGTTGTTCGGGGGTGGCGTCGACCAGCGGCGGGCGCACCGGCCCGGCCGGCAGGCCGAGCGCCTGCAGCGCCGCCTTCACCAGGATGACCCCCTGGGTGCGGAAGACGCCGGTGTAGACCGGGAGCAGGCTCTCGTTGACCGCCCGGGCCTTGACCAGGTCGCCGGACTCGACGGCCGCGATGAGCTCGGCCAGCCGCGGGCCGACCAGGTGGCCGACGACGCTGACCACGCCCACCGCGCCGACCGCGAGCAGCGGCAAATTGAGCATGTCCTCGCCGCTGTAGTATGCCAGGTCCGTGCGGGCCAGGGTCTGCATCACCGCGCCAAGGTCCCCCTTGGCGTCCTTGACCGCGACGATGCGCGGGTGTTCCGCCGCCCGGACCAGCGTCTCCACCTCGATGGGCACCACCGAGCGCGGCGGGATGTCGTAGAGCAGCACCGGAAGGTCGGTGGCGTCGGCCACGGCGGTGAAGTGGCGCAGCAGCCCGGCCTGCGGGGGCTTGTTGTAGTACGGCGTCACGACCATGAGGCCGTGCGCCCCGAGGCGCTCGGCGACGCGCGCCTTGTCGATCGAGTGCGCGGTGTCGTTGGTGCCCACGCCCGCGACGACGGTGGCGCGATCCCCGACCGCGTCGAGCACCGCCTCGAGGAGGGCGCGCTGCTCGGCGTCGCTGAGGGTCGGCGACTCCCCGGTGGTACCGGCGACGACGAGGCCGTCGTGACCGCCGCGGTCCACCAGGTGGGCGGCCAGTTCCTGGGCCCCGGCGAGGTCGAGCGAGCCGTCCTCGGCCAGCGGGGTGACCATCGCCGTCAGGACGCGCCCGAAGGGTCGGGCGGGGTCGCTGGTCATGGTCCGAATCTACCGACCCGTCCCGGCGGGCACCTCGGCGTCGGCCGCTGCGCGCGCGTACTCCGACACCGCGTACCCCAGCCCGGCGGCCGAGACGCTCCAGCCGGTCTCCGGGGTGCGGGACACCCGCGCCCACTCCGGGCCCAGCTCCGGGGCCCAGGTGTCGCCGTCGACGGCGGTGTCGACGTCGGTGACGACCACCCGGTCGGCGTGCGGGAGGAACCCGGCGTAGACCCGGCCACCGCCGATCACCCACAGGTCGCCGGGCTCGTCCCGCACCAGCACCTCCGCCACGCCGCCGGACCGCTCGGCGCCGTCGGCGGCCCACGACCGGTCGGTGGTGAGGACGACGTTGCGCCGTCCGGGCAGCGGTCGGAACCGCTCGGGCAGCGACTCCCAGGTGCGCCGGCCCATGACGACGGTGCTGCCCGTGG
This sequence comes from Actinomycetota bacterium, assembly GCA_030773455.1. Taxonomy (GTDB): domain Bacteria; phylum Actinomycetota; class Actinomycetes; order Mycobacteriales; family Geodermatophilaceae; genus Geodermatophilus. The sequence goes on along the minus strand of JALYNA010000222.1, from coordinate 487 downwards.
TCAGCTCCCGGAACAGCCGGAGGTCCTCGGGCAGGTGCCACGGCAGCCGGCCGCCGGCGCCGATCACCCCCCCGCGGGCCTGTGCCCAGACGAGCCCGACGACCACGCGCCTCAGACCGCCACCGCGGCGCGGATCGCCGGGTGGTGCCGGTAGTCGCGCAGCGTGAAGTGCTGGTAGGTGTAGTCGAACAGCGAGGGTGCCGGGGCCAGCTCGAGGGCCGGGAAGGGCAGCACCTCGCGGGAGAGCTGCTCGCGGACCTGGTCGACGTGGTTGCTGTAGACGTGGCAGTCGCCGCCGACCCAGATGAAGTCGCCGGGGGCCAGGCCCACCTGGTCGGCGACCATGCGCGTGAGGAGCGCGTAGCTGGCGATGTTGAACGGCACGCCGAGGAACATGTCGGCGCTGCGCTGGTAGAGCTGGCAGGACAGCCGGCCGTCGGCGACGTGGAACTGGAACAGCGCGTGGCACGGCGCGAGCGCCATGTCC
>JALYNA010000221.1 GCA_030773455.1 Actinomycetota bacterium | reverse complement strand
CACGTGCGGGCCCTCGTGGCGGGGGTTGCCCATCACGCCGATCCAGCGCACCGGCCGGGCCAGCGCGTCGCGCAGCACCTCGCCGAGCTCGGGCCGGTGGTGGTCGGTGACGACGACGTCGGCGTCGGCGAGGCCGTCCAGGTCGGCGAAGCCGGTCGTCTCGGCCCCCCAGCCCGGGTCCGGGTCGAGGAGTACCGCCCGGAAGCCCAGGTCGGGTGCCCAGCGCAGCAGCACCTCGGCGACCGGCGAGGCGAAGACGGCGACCAGCACCCGCCCGGTCGCCCCGGGTGCCGGGGAACCGTGCGCCACCCCGCAGCTCGGGTAGACGGCTGTGCCACTCGGCTCGACTCCGCCCTCGTTCCGCTCCTCGGTCGCTGGCGCTCCCTGCGATGCCCGCTCGGGCGTCGTCATCGCGGCGCCACCTTCTCCGGGCTGTCCCCGTACGCGTAGGAGGAGTCGACGTAGCGCCCACCCTGGGCCACCCCGGGCGGCCCGATGTCGCCCAGCCGCGCGAGGTCGTCGTCCGACAGCTGCACGGCCGCGGCGCCGACGTTCTCCTCCAGGTAGCTGCGCCGCTTGGTGCCCGGGATCGGCACGACGTCCTCCCCCTGCGCGAGCACCCAGGCCAGTGCCAGCTGGCCGGGCGTGCAGCCCAACTCCCGCGCCATCGATCGGACGGCGTCGACCAGCCGCAGGTTGGCCGCGAACGCCTCGCCGGTGAAGCGCGGGTGGCCGCGGCGCCAGTCGTCCTCGCCGAAGTCCTCCGGGCTGCGGACGGCTCCGGTGAGGAAGCCGCGCCCCAGCGGGCTGAACGGCACGATGCCGATGCCGTGCTCGCGAGCGACGCCCAGGACCTCTGCCTCCAGGTCGCGGGTCCACAGCGACCACTCGCTCTGCAGCGCGGCGATCGGGTGCACGGCGACGGCGCGGCGGATCGAGGTGGCGCTGGCCTCCGACAGCCCGAGGTACCGGACCTTGCCCTGCTGGACCAGCTCGGCCATCGCGCCAACGGTGTCCTCGATGGGCACCCGCGGGTCGACCCGGTGCTGGTAGTAGAGGTCGATCACGTCGACGCGCAGCCGGCGCAGGCTGTCCTCGGCGCGGGCCCGCACGTTCTCCGGGCGCCCGTCGATGACCATCCCGCCGTTCCGACGCGACAGCGAGAACTTCGTCGCCAGCTGCACCTCGTCCCGCCGCGTGGCGATCGCCTCGCCGACCAGCTCCTCGTTGTGCCCGTCGCCGTAGACGTCGGAGGTGTCGAGGAAGGTCACGCCGAGGTCGAGCGCGCGGTGCACGGTCGCGACCGACTCGTCGCGGTCGGCGGCGCCGTACATCTGGCTCATCCCCATGCAGCCCAGGCCGAGGGCGGAGACGACCAGGCCGTCGCGGCCGAGCGTGCGGGTACCGACAGGAGAGGGAGAGGTCACCCTGGCATCCTCGCCGCCGCGCTCACCCCCGCGCCAGGCGGTCGATGCCGGCGACCTCGTCGTCGGTGAGCGAGAACCCGCCGACGGCCAGGTTGCTGCGGATCCGCTCCGGGGTCGCCGACTTGGGGATGACGACCACGCGGTGCTCCACGTGCCAGCGCAGCACCACCTGCGCCGAGGTCACGCCGTGCGCGTCGGCGACCTCTCGCAGCACCGGGTCGCCGAGGTCGGTGTTCTTGAAGGGGCTGTAGCCCTCGAGGACTACGCCACGTTGCCGATGTCCGGCCTCGACCTCGGGGTCGTACCGCGACGGCGCCCAGCTGACCTGGTTGACCGGCGGCGTCACGCCGGTCGCCTGCGTGAGCCGGTCGACCTGCTCGAGCGAGTAGTTGGAGACCCCGATCGCCCGGGCCCGGCCGGCCTCGCGGGCGGCGACGAAGCGGTCCCACACGCCCTCGCCGGCCCCGCCGGGCGGCCAGTGGATGAGCCACAGGTCGACGGCGTCGACGCCGAGTGCGTCGAGCGACGCCGACAGGGTCCGCTCGGCCCGGCCGGCCTCCCGCGGCGGCAGCTTGGTGGTCACGAAGACCTCGTCCCGGTCCAGGCCGGAGTCGCGCAGCGCCCGGCCGACCTCGGCCTCGTTGCGGTACATCGTCGCGGTGTCCAGGTGCCGATAGCCGGCGTCCAGGGCGGTGCGGACGGCGTC
>JALYNA010000220.1 GCA_030773455.1 Actinomycetota bacterium | reverse complement strand
GCTGGCGCCCGCGTCGGCGGCCGCCGTCCCGGCCGCGCTGCTCGCCGACGCCGGGACACCGCCGCGGAGCTGCGGGAGACCCTCGCCGCCGCCGTCGGGCCGCCGCCCCCGGTGCCTCGCTACGTCGACGTCGCCGGGGTCCGCTTTCCCCGGCGGGTGTCCTGCTGCCTGCTCTACCGGCTGCCGCCCGAGCCGCTGTGCACCTCCTGCCCCCGCCGGCCCGCCGCCGAGCGGCAGGTCCTGCTGGAGGCCACCGCCGCGCGGATGCGCTGACGTGATCGGGTGCATCAGACCTGCTCCAGACGCTCATCGATCGCCCGGCGCAGGTCCTCGACGCCCTCCCCGGTGAGCGCGGAGACCGGGACGGCGTCGGGGTAGGCGGCCCGCAGCGCGGCCACCCAGCCCGGCGGCGCGACGTCCACCTTGTTGAGGGCCAGGAGCTCGGGATGGTCGCGGGCGCCGATCTCGTAGAGCACCCCGTGCACCGCGGTCACCTGGTCCATGGCGTCGGGGGCCGAGGCGTCGACGACGTGCAGCACGAGGTCGGCGTCGACGACCTCCTCGAGGGTGGAGCGGAAGGCGTCGACCAGCTGGTGCGGCAGGTGCCGGACGAACCCGACCGTGTCGGTGAGGGTGTACGGCCGGCCGTCGGGGGCCTGCGTGCGGCGGACCGTCGGGTCGAGCGTGGCGAACAGCGCGTCCTGCACCAGGACGTCGGCGCCGGCCAGCCGGTTCAAAAGCGCCGACTTCCCGGCGTTGGTGTAGCCGGTGAGCGCCACCGATGGCACCCGGTTGCGCCGCCGCCGCGAGCGGGTGCGCTCCCGCCGCCGGGCGGTCTCCTGCACCTGTCGGCGGAGCAGCGTCATCCGCCGCCGCAGGTGCCGGCGGCGGGTCTCCAGCTGCTGCTCACCGGGGCCACGGACGCCGATCCCCGCGCCACCCGCGGTGCGCCCGCCACCGACCCGGGACATCTCTACGCCGTGCCCGGTCAGCCGCGGCAGCTGGTAGGCCAGCTGGGCCAGCTCGACCTGCGCCTTGCCCTCGGAGCTGCGCGCGTGCTGGGCGAAGATGTCCAGGATCAGCGCCGTCCGGTCCACCACCCGCGCGCCGAGCCGTTCCTCGAGGTTGCGGACCTGTGCGGGGGAGAGCTCGCCGTCGGCGATGACCAGGCCGGCGTCGCGGTCGCGCACCAGGTCGGCGAGCTCGGCCACCTTGCCGGAGCCCAGGTAGGTCGCGGGATCCGGCCGGTCGCGGGGCTGCACCAGCCGGCCCACGACGGCAACCCCGTCGGTCTCGGCCAGCCGCTCCAGCTCGTCGAGCGGGTCGGCCGCGCCGCGCCCGCCGTCCCGCAGGCCCAGCAGCACCGCGCGGGCACCGTCCGGTCCGCCGTCCGCGTTGCCGTTGCCGTCCTGCGCGACCTCGCTGCCGAGCAGCCACGTCCCTGGCATGTGCATCTCCCCTACCCGGGTGGGGCCGTCTGCCCCGGCACCCCTCAGCCTCGTCACCCAGGCTGTGGACCGCCACCGGAGCGAGGGGCTGGACCGGGACCGGTGACGCCGTCCTCCCCGGTCGCCGTCTCCAGCGCCCGGGTGGCCGTCGTGCCGACGGCGACCACGCGGCGGCCGGTCACCGCGTCGCGTCCACCGGTGCAGTCCCTGCCGGGGGCGAGGCCGCCTGGCATTCCCGACGAAGCGGTCACCGGCGTGCTCACCGGCCGGGAGGATGGTCGTCCCGGACCGTCGGAGTCCTGTGCCGGCGCGTCCTCGGACGGACGCGGGGATAGGCCCAGATACTCTTGACATCGGGATACCGCGGGATCCGATGTGCGCGTGGTCATGCGGATGCGGCGGGCGGAGCGCAACCGCGAGGTCGTGCTCGCCGCTGCGCGGCAGGTCTTCCTCGACAAGGGCTACGCCGGGGCGACCCTGGAGGGGATAGCCGAGGCGGCAGGCTTCTCCAAGGGCGTCGTGTACTCGCAGTTCGAGAGCAAGGCCGACCTCTTCCTGACCCTCCTCAAGCGGCGCATCGACGAGCGCAGTGCGCAGAACGAGCGGGTTGCCGAGCGCTCGTCCGGGGCGGAGGGCATCCGGGAGCTGGTGCAGATCGCCGCACGGGACGCTACCGCGGAGCGGGGCTGGGCGGCCCTGCTCGTCGAGTTCCGGTCGCACGCCGGCCGTGACCCGGCGCTGAACGCCCGCTACGCCCAGGCCCACGGGCGCACGTTGGAGGAGCTGGCCGGAGTGCTGGCGCGCATGCACGACCGTGGCGGCCTCGTCCCCAAGGTCACGCCGCGATCGATGGCCGAGTTCATCCTGGCCTTCGCCTCCGGCATCACCCTCGAACGCTCGGCCGCGTCGGGCGCGCTGCCCGACGGCGACGGGACCGTCATGGTGCTGCGCGCCCTGGGGCTGCCCGACCTCCCCTGACCGACCCCTGCTCCTCGTCCGACCGCGCAGCTGTCGACTGCGTCGCTTGCACCGCATCCAAGGAGGAAGCCATGAGCGCAAGCCCGACCATGACGACGCAGGACACCGGCTGGGACCGGTTCCGCGCCGACCTCCAGACCGAGCTCCTGGCATCCCTGCCGGACCAATGCGCCGGCTCGGCTGGAGCCGGGAGCGGATCCGCGGCGCTCAGGGCGAGGGGCTCAGCCGCCTGCTGGCCCATGCCCTCCAGTACTCACCGTTCCACCGCAGCCGGCTGGCCCAGGTGGACCTCGACCGGGTCACACCCGACGACCTGACCCGGCTGCCGGTGATGACCAAGGCCGAGATGATGTCGGCCTTCGACGACGTGCTCACCGACCGGCGGCTGAGCCTGTCCCTCGTCGAGGACACCCTCGCGGTCACCGGGGCCGAGCCCGTGCCCGTGCGGGCCGGTACGTCGCCTTCGCCTCGGGCGGCAGCTCGGGACAGCGCGGGGTGTTCGTCTTCGACCGCGCCGGCCTGGTCGGGTTCTTCGGAGCCCTCGCCCGCCCGCTCATGGCCAGGCTGCAGGCCAGTGGCGGAACACCCCCGCCCGGTGGCCTGCCCATCGCCATGGTCGCGGCCGCGTCGGCCGTCCACGCCACCGGTGCCGCCCCGGCCCTCACGGCCAACGGCGGGATGCCGTTCCGGTTCGTCCCGGTGCCCGTGACCCTGCCGCTGTCCGACGTCGTCGAACGACTCGACCAGCTGGGCGCCCCCGCCCTGTACGGCTACGCGTCGATCCTGGGCAGGCTGGCCGCCGAGCAGCGCGCCGGCCGGCTGGACCTGCGGCCCGCGGTGGTCACCGCGACCAGCGAGACGTTGTTCCCGGAGACGGCGAGCACGGCCACCTCCGGGCAACCGTGCAGGGCCGAGCGGACGACATCCTCCACTACCAGGACGGGGACATCCACCCGCTCGTCGTCCGGTCCGTCATGGTGAAGACCCCCGAGATCCTGGACTACCAGGTACGGCAGACAGCTCGGGGCGTCGACGTCGCCGCCGTCGCGGTGGACAGCGTCGACCTGGCACACGTCCGCACCGAGCTGGCGCAGGCGCTGTCCGGCGCTGGGCTGCGGAGCCCGGAGGTCGGGCTCCGGATCGTCGACGCGCTCGAGCGGCAGGCCGCGACCGGCAAGTGCCGGCGCTTCGTTGACCTCCGGTTGAGGCCGGCACCGAAAACGACGCGGGCCGCCTTCGTGCGGGAGGGCGGCTGGCGTCGTACGGGGTCCGCGGTGACCGGCCAGCGCGCCGGAGGCGTAGCGCCCGCAGAGGCCGGAACCTCCATGCCCGACCGGCACCCCGTCGCGCACGCCAGGCGGGCGGAGGTCGGCGGGCGCGATACCAGCCCCTCCCTGCCTCGCACGGGACGCGGCTGCGGGAGATGATCGGCCGGGGTGTCCGGAGGGGGAGTCGCATGACGGTGATGCCGGCTGCGTTCCTCGGCCACGGCAACCCGATGAACGCGCTGGAGGACAACCGCTACACGCGGGCCTGGGGCGCGTTCGGCCGGGCGGTGCCCCGGCCGCGGGCCATCCTGGTCGTCTCGGCGCACTGGTACCTGCACGCGACCGCGCTGACCGCGATGCCGCGGCCGCGCACCATCCACGACTTCTTCGGCTTCCCGCGGGAGCTCTACGACGTCCGGTACGAGGCGCCCGGACTGCCCGAGCTGTACGAGGAGATCGCCGACGTGGTCCACCCGACGTGGGTCGGAGCCGACCTCAACAGCTGGGGCATCGACCACGGCGCCTGGTCGGTGCTGCGGCACGCCTTCCCGGACGCCGACGTGCCGGTGGTGCAGCTGTCGGTCAACGCGCTCCAGCCGGCCGGGCACCACCTGGATCTGGGCGCCGCACTCGCCCCGCTGCGGGAGGACGGCGTGCTGGTCATCGGCAGCGGCAACGTCGTCCACAACCTGGCCGCGGTGAGCCGCTCGATGCCCGACACCGGCTTCGACTGGGCGCACCGCTTCGACGAGCGGGTGCGTGAACTGATGCTCGACCGGCCGACCGAGGTCGCCGCCCTCGACGGGCACCCCGACGTCGGTCTCGCCGTCCCCACGCCCGAGCACTTCCTGCCGCTGCTCTACCTCGCCGGCATCGCCGGGGCGACCGACACCACGGCCGAGGTCCTGGTCGACGGGTTCACCCACGGCTCGCTGTCGATGGCCGCCTACACCGTCGGCATGACCCCTCCCGCGGTCGACGGCGGTGGCTCCGCCGCGCCGCTGCCGGATGGCCCGTCGCCGCACGGCGCCGACAGCTGACCCGGTTCCGGTCCGGTGGCCCTGGGTCGGCGGCTCGCGGGCCGTCATCGGGTTGCTGGGGGGCCGTGCCGTCAGCGCGCCCGGCTGATGCGGGAGCGGTTCCCGCGGGAACGTCGTGGTCGCTGACCTGCGGAATTGTCGGCATCTCGCCCTACGCTCCGAACGTTTTGTTCGGCGGAGGAGGGCTCGGTGTCGGAGGAGTGCGCGGGCGGGGAGCTGCCGCTGGAGGAACTGGCGCGGCGGATCACCAGCGGAGCGGTGCGGCTGGCCGC
>JALYNA010000219.1 GCA_030773455.1 Actinomycetota bacterium | reverse complement strand
GGCCAGCACCGGGACGTCATCCGCCGGGCCCCAGGCGGCGCGGACGTCCTCGGCGGAGTGCAGCGTGCCGTCCACCCGGCTGCGGACGACGGCGGCCGCCGCGCCCAGCGCCAGCCCGACGACCAGCCCGAGGGTGAGCAGCAGGCCGGTCTGCGGCGAGGCCGGGGACGTCGGCACGGTGGCGGGGTCGGTCACGGTGAGGTCGACCGGCGATCTCCCGCCGGGCGGCCGCTCGAGCTGCTCGACGACGGTGCCGAACTCCTCGGCGACGGCGTCGGCCACCCGGGTGGCCTCGGCGGCGTCGCGGCCGGTGACGGCGATGTCGATCTGCGAGGTCTCCAGCGGGTTGGTCGCCTCGACGCGGGCGCGCAGGTCGGCGAAGGATTCGTCCAGCCCGAGGCTTTCGATCACCGGGTCCAGGACGGTGCGACTGCGCGCCACGTCGGGGTAGCTGGTGACGCGCTGGTTGACGAACTGCGCGCCGCTGGTGCCCTCGCCGGTGCTGGCGACGAACACCTGCGCGGTGGCCCGGTAGGTGACCGGCGTGGCCAGCACGACGACGCCGGCGGCGAGCAGGCAGGCCAGCGTCATCCCGACGCCGGTCTTCCAGTGGCGGCGCAGCGCCACCCCGTAGTCCCGCAGTTCCATGCTCGTCCCCCCGCTGTCCACACGGACCTCTGCAGGGCACGCTAGGTCTGGGCACGGGCCGGACGGCGGGTTCCGCTGGGCCGGTCACCCCATCGGGGGGCCGCCGACGGCGGCAGCGGGGCGGTCGCGGCGGGACTAACCTGGAAGACTGCCCCCCGCACCCGGCGCGACGTGCGTGGCCACCCGACCTCAGGAGACCCCTTCGTGACCCTGCGCGGCGTGCTCGACGTCGTCCTCACCGACCCCGGCATGGCCTGCGTCGTGGCCGCCGCCGGGAACGCGGAGCTGGCGGTCACCGCACCGCCGTCCGTGCAGCCACTGGTCGCCGCCGCCCTGGCGGCGCGGGGCGGGTCAGGTGCGGAGCGGGGCGGCGCGGGCGTGCCCGTGCTGGTCGTGACGGCGGGGGAGCGGGACGCCGACGCCGCCGCCGAGCAGCTGCGCTGCTTCCTCCCCGACCGGCGCACCGAGGTCTTCCCCGCCTGGGAGACGCTGCCGCACGAGCGGCTGTCCCCGCGGGCGGACACCGTCGGCCGGCGGCTGGCCGTGCTCCGCGACCTCACCCACCCGGGACCGAACGGCACCATCGACGTGCTCGTCGCGCCGGTGCGCAGCGTGCTGCAGCCGCTGGTCCCCGGCCTCGGCGACCTCGTCCCGGTCGAGCTGCGGCCCGGCGACACCGCCGAACTCGACCGCGTCGCCCGCGCCCTGGCCGACGCCGCCTACACCCGCGTGGAGCTGGTGGAGAAGCGCGGCGAGTTCGCCGTCCGCGGCGGCCTGCTCGACGTCTTCCCGCCGACCGAGCCGCACCCGGTGCGGGTGGAGTTCTGGGGCGACGAGGTCGACGAGCTGCGGTACTTCTCCGCCGCCGACCAGCGCTCGCTCGACGAGCGCCCGGAGCGGCTGTGGGCGCCGCCGTGCCGCGAGCTGCTGCTGACCGACGAGGTGCGGGCCCGCGCGGCCGGGCTGGCGGCCGGGCACCCCGGCCTGGTCGAGATCCTCGGCAGGCTGGCCGAGGGCATCGCGGTGGAGGGCATGGAGTCGCTGACCCCGGCCCTCATCGGTGGGGCGGACATGCAGCTGCTGACCGACCTGCTGCCCCGCGAGACCCACGTGCTGGTCTGCGAGCCCGAGCGGGTGCGCAGCCGGGCCGCGGACCTGGTGCGCACCGCCGAGGAGTTCCTCGCCGCGTCCTGGGCGACCGCGGCGGAAGCGGGGGAGGCCCCGATCGACCTCGGTGCGTCGTCCTTCCGCGAGCTCGCCGACGTCGAGGCCGCCGCCCGCGGCCGCGGCCTGCCGTGGTGGAACACGGGCGCCTTTACCCTCGCCAACGAGGACGACGACACCCACGTCACCCTCGACGCGACCACCGTCGAGCGCTTCGCCGGCGACGTCCCGCGCGCCGTCGAGCAGCTGCGCGCCTGGTCCCGCGACGGCTGGCGGGTCGTGGTCACCTTCGCCGGCCCCGGCCCCGCGCAGCGCGCCGCCGACCAGTTCACCGAGGCCGAGCTTGGGTCGCGGCTGGTGCCCGACGTCGGCACCGTCCCGGAGCCGCGGCTGACCCACGTCACCCAGGGCACCATCGAGGCCGGGTTTGCCTTCCCCGGCGTGGGGTTGGCGCTGCTCACCGAGCACGACCTCACCGGGCAGCGCGGCACGTCGATGCGCGACGCGGTGAAGATGCCCGCACGCCGGCGCAACGCCGTCGACCTGGTGCAACTGCAGCCCGGCGACCTGGTCGTGCACGAGCACCACGGGATCGGCCGCTACCTCGAGATGGTCAGCCGCACCGTCAACGGCGGGCAGCGGGACTACCTGATCGTCGAGTACGCGCCGTCCAAGCGGAACCAGCCGCCGGACCGGCTGTTCGTGCCCACGGACGCCCTCGACCAGCTGACCCGCTACGTCGGCGGCGAGGCCCCGGCGCTGTCCAAGCTGGGTGGCGCCGACTGGCAGAAGACGAAGGGCCAGGCGCGCAAGGCGGTCAAGCAGATCGCCGCCGAGCTGATCCGGCTGTACTCGGCGCGCATGGCCACGAAGGGGTACACGTTCGGCCCGGACACCGTCTGGCAGCGCGAGCTCGAGGACGCCTTCCCCTTCCAGGAGACGCCCGACCAGCTGGCCGCCATCGACGAGGTCAAGACCGACATGCAGAACCCGATCCCGATGGACCGGATCATCTGCGGCGACGTCGGCTACGGCAAGACCGAGATCGCCGTCCGCGCGGCGTTCAAGGCGGTGCAGGACGGCAAGCAGGTCGCCGTCCTGGTGCCGACGACGCTGCTCGCCAACCAGCACTTCAAGACCTTCTCCGAGCGGTTCGCGCAGTTCCCGGTGACGGTGAAGGTGCTCTCCCGCTTCCAGTCCGACGCCGAGACGCGGCAGATCCTCGCCGAGCTCGCCGACGGGCAGATCGACGTGCTCGTCGGTACGCAGCGGCTGCTGCAGCCGACGACCCGGTGGAAGGACCTCGGCCTGGTCATCGTCGACGAGGAGCAGCGCTTCGGCGTCGAGCACAAGGAGTACCTGAAGACCATGCGGACGGCGGTCGACGTGCTGTCGATGTCGGCCACCCCGATCCCGCGCACCCTGGAGATGTCGCTGACCGGCATCCGTGAGATGTCGACGATCCTCACGCCCCCGGAGGAGCGGCACCCGGTGCTGACCTACGTCGGCGAGTGGGACGACAAGCAGATGGCCGCGGAGATCCGCCGGGAGCTGCTGCGCGACGGGCAGGTCTTCGTCATCCACAACCGGGTGCAGTCGATCGACAAGGCTGCGGCGAAGATCCGCAACCTGGTGCCGGAGGCCCGGGTGGCCGTCGTCCACGGGCAGATGAAGGAGCACGAGCTCGAGCGGATCATGGTCGGGTTCTGGGAGAAGGAGTACGACGTCCTCGTCGCGACGACGATCGTCGAGTCCGGCCTGGAC
>JALYNA010000218.1 GCA_030773455.1 Actinomycetota bacterium | reverse complement strand
GACATGCTGCTCACCGCGGGTGAGCGCATCTCCATGGCCCTGCTGGCGATCGCCATCAACACCCACGGCTACGAGGCGCGGTCGTTCACCGGCTCGCAGGCCGGGGTGATCACCACCTCCAGCCACGGCAAGGCGCGGATCATCGACGTCACGCCCGGCCGGCTGCGCGACGCCCTGGACCAGGGCTCGATCGTCATCGTCGCCGGTTTCCAGGGCGTCAGCCAGGACACCAAGGACGTCACCACGCTCGGGCGGGGTGGCTCCGACACGACCGCCGTGGCCGTTGCCGCGGCACTGCGGGCCGACGTCTGCGAGATCTACACCGACGTCGACGGCGTCTTCACCGCCGACCCGCGGATCGTGCCCAACGCCCGGCGGCTGGACACGGTGACGTACGAGGAGATGCTCGAGCTCGCCGCGTCCGGGGCGAAGGTGCTCGTGCTCCGCTGCGTCGAGTACGCCCGCCGCTACGGCATCCCGGTGCACGTCCGCAGCTCCTACTCCCAGCTCCCCGGCACCACGGTGACCGGCTCGATGGAGGACCTCACGGTGGAACAGGCCATCATCACCGGCGTCGCGCACGACCGCTCCGAGGGCAAGATCACCGTCTACGGGGTGCCCGACCGGCCGGGCGAGGCCGCGCAGCTGTTCCGCGTGCTCGCCGAGGCCGAGCTCAACATCGACATGATCGTGCAGAACGTGTCGGCGGCGGCCAGCAAGCTCGCCGACATCTCCTTCACGCTGCCCAAGAGCGACGGCCCGGCGGCGATCGCCGCGCTGGAGAAGGTCAAGCACACCGTCGGCTACACCAACGTCACCTTCGACCAGCACATCGGCAAGGTGTCGCTGGTCGGCGCGGGCATGCGTTCGCACCCGGGCGTGTCGGCGCGGTTCTTCGGCGCGCTGGCCGACGCCGGTGTCAACCTGGAGCTGATCAGCACCTCGGAGATCCGCATCTCCGTGGTGTGCCGGGACACTGACGTGGACGCCGCCGTCCGCGCGGTGCACGACGTCTTCGACCTCGGCACCGACGAGGCGCAGGCGGTCGTCTACGGAGGGACGGGACGATGAGCCTTTTCTCGGACAACGGACTGCGCGTCGGCATCGTCGGCGCCACCGGCCAGGTCGGCGGCGTGGTGCGGCAGATCCTCGCCGAGCGCCGCTTCCCGCTCAGCGAGCTCCGCTTCTTCGCCTCCGCCCGCTCCGCCGGCAGCACCCTGCCGTGGGGGGACGGCGAGATCACCGTCGAGGACGCCGCCACCGCCGACCCCACCGGGCTCGACATCGCGATCTTCTCCGCAGGCGCCTCGACCTCACGGGTGCAGGCACCGCGGTTCGCCGAGGCCGGCGTGACCGTCATCGACAACAGCTCGGCCTGGCGCCGCGACCCCGACGTCCCGCTGGTGGTGGCCGAGGTCAACCCGCACGCCCTGGCCGAGGTGCGCACCGGGATCATCGCCAACCCGAACTGCACCACCATGGCCGCGATGCCGGTGCTCAAGCCGCTGCACGACGAGGCCCAGCTGGTGCGCATCGTCGCCAGCACCTACCAGGCGGTCTCCGGCAGCGGGCTGGCCGGCGTGGAGGAGCTCGACACCCAGGTCAAGGCGGTCACCGACAAGGCCGCCGAGCTCACCCACGACGGCTCGGCGGTCACCTTCCCGGAGCCGGCGAAGTACGTGCGGCCGATCGCGTTCAACGTGCTGCCCATGGCCGGCTCGCTGGTCGACGACGGCACGTTCGAGACCGACGAGGAACAGAAGCTCCGCAACGAAAGCCGCAAGATCCTCGGCATCCCCGACCTGCGGGTCTCGGGCACCTGCGTGCGGGTGCCGGTCTTCACCGGGCACTCGCTGTCGCTCAACGTCGAGTTCGCGCGGCCGCTGCCCGTCGAGCGGGCCACCGAGTTGCTGGCGGCCGCGCCCGGGGTGGAGCTCACCGCCGTCCCCACGCCGCTGCAGGCGGCCGGGCAGGACCCGAGCTACGTCGGCCGCATCCGGCAGGACCCTGGCGTCGACGGCGAACGCGGCCTGGCCCTGTTCGTCAGCAACGACAACCTGCGCAAGGGCGCGGCCCTCAACACCGTCCAGATCGCCGAGTTGGTCTTCGCTTCCCGCAGTTGATCATCGACGGGTGGCTGCCCGACACACCGTCGGCAGCAGCCACCCGCCGATGATCACGGCGACCTCAGCGGGTGGGTGGGACCGTCCGCAGGGCGAAGGAAAGGGCGACCTCCACCTGGCGGATGGTCTCCTCGATGACCAGCGAGCCGTGGCCGGCGTCGAAGCGGTACACCTCGTGCGGCTTGCCGAGCTCCTCGAGGCGGGCCAGGTAGTTGTCGATCTGCCGGATGGGGCAGCGCGGGTCGTTGGCGCCGGCGACGACGAGCACCGGTGCGGCGACGGCTCGCGCGTAGGTGATCGGCGAGGACCGCACGTAGACCTCGCGCACCTCCTCCGGTGACCCGCCGAACAGCGCCCGGTCGTAGGCCCGCAGGCCCTCCATCTCGTCCTCGTAGGCGGCCAGGTAGTCGGCCACCGGCACCTCGGCGATCCCGGCGGCCCAGCGCTCCGGCTGGGTGCCCAGGCCCAGCAGGGTCAGGAACCCGCCCCAGGACCCGCCCGACAGCAGCGCCCGCGACGGGTCGAGGAAGCCCTCGGCGACCAGCGCGTCGTACACCGCCGCGACGTCCTCGAGCTCGGTGAGCCCCGGCCGGCCGGTCAGCGCGTCCCGCCAGGCGCTGCCGTAGCCGGTCGACCCGCGGTAGTTCACGTGCACGACGGCGTATCCGGCGTCCACGTAGGCCGCGCGGCGGGCGCGGTAGGAGTCGTCGTCGGCCGCCTCCGGGCCGCCGTGCACGAGGAACGCCGTCGCGTACGGCGCCGGACCTGCCGGGCGCGCCACCAGCGCGTGCACGTCCCCACCCGGGCCGGGCACCCAGCGGTCCTCGACCGGGTACGCGGCCGGCGGCTCCTCCCCCGGTGCGGCCAGCACGACCGCACCGTCGGCCCGCCGCACCACCGGCGGCCGCTCGGAGTTCGACCAGGCCAGCTCCACGGTGCCGTCTGGGCGGGCGGTGGCCCCGCGGACGACGCCGCGCGGGGTGTCCAGCCGCTCCAGCGCGCCGGTGGCCAGGTCGTAGCAGTACAGCTCGCTGCGGGCGGCGTGGTCGTGGCCGACCAGCAGCGCCGAGCCGTCGGGATACCAGCCGGCGGTCACGTCGCCGGGCAGGTCGAGCACGATCTCGGTCTCGCTGTCGGTGCCGACGTCCCAGACCAGCAGCTCCTCGCGGCCGCGGCGCTCGTGGCCCACCAGCAGCCGCCGGTCGCCGGGCAACGGGGCGAACGCCAGCGCGTGCAGGCCGCGGCCCTCGCCGTCCCACTTCTCCGCCACGACCTCGTCATTCGCCGTGCACAGCACCCGCAGCGCCGGGTAGCGCGGGTCGCCGTGCTCGGAGTGCGAGATGACCAGCAGGTCCTCGTCGTGGGTGATCGCGTCGACCGACGCCGGGTCCTGGTGCCGGTAGACCACCCGCGCGGTGCCGCCGGCCGGTGCCAGCCACAACTCCGAGCCGTCGTCGGTGGAGCGGCCGATGGCGACCACGGACGTGCCGAGCTCCAGGCCCGCCGGGTAGGCCGGGCCGACCTCGGGGACGGCGACGCGGTCCTCGCCGCCGGCGAAGGGCTGGGTCATCCAGACGCCGAACTCGTCGCCGTCGGTGTCGGCGAACCACCAGATCGTCTCGCCGTCCGGGCTGAGCGTGGCGATCAGCGTGCCGTTGGCCCGGTCGGTCGCCTGCCGGTGGGCGTCGGTGGTGCGGTCCCACGCGTACTGCTCGACGACGCCGCTGACGTCGGAGGCGTACAGGTTGCGGTGCGGGGCCTCCAGCGCCCAGTCCGGCAGGCTCACCCGGGGCGCGCGGAAGCGGGCTTGCCAGCGGGCGGTGACCTCGGGGGACAGGGCGGAGATGGTCGGCTCGGCGGTCACCGACTCATCTTCCCCCGGCGCCCGCACCGGCCCCGGCGGCGCCCCGGTCCGGGTCCTCGATCCGCCGCGAGGTCTCGGCGGCGGCGTCGCGGATGTCGCCGATGAGCCGCTCGAGCACGTCCTCGAGGGCCACCAGGCCCACGGTCCGCTCACCGTCGAGCACCCGGCCCAGGTGCGCGCCGGCGTCGCGCATGGCCGCGAGCACGTCGGGCAGGGCCGCGCCGGGCTGCAACGGGATGAACCCGATGACGTGCTCGTCGGCGATCGGCCGGTCGCGGGCGCCGGCCTCCACACCCAGGACGTCCTTGACGTGCACGTAGCCGACGAGCGTGCCGTCGTCGTCGCGGACGGGGTAGCGGCTGAAGCCGTGCTCGGCGACGGCTGCCTCCAGCTGCCGGGGGGTGGTGGAGCGCGGCACGGTCACCAGGCGGTCCACCGGGAGCAGCACCGAGTCCAGCTCGTCCCGGTCGAAGGTCAGCGCCCCGGCGGCCAGCTCGCCGACCTCGCTGCCGAGCCGGCCCTCCTGCCGCGACCGGGTGATCATCGAGCGGATCTCGGCCTCGTCGAAGCCAGCCGCGACCTCGTCGGTCGGCTGGACGCGACCAGGCGGACCAGCGCGTTGGCCACGGCGTTGAACAGCCGGATCACCGGCCCCAGCAGCCGCACGAACGCCGCCAGGGGCGGGCCGAGCACCAGTGCGGCGCGGTCAGGCCCGGCGATGGTGATGTTCTTGGGCACCATCTCGCCGAGCACCATGTGCAGCACGGTCACGATCGACAGTGCGATGACCAGCGCGATCGGGTGCAGCAACCCCTCCGGGAGGCCGAGGGCGGCCATCGGCGCCTCGATCAGGTGGGCCACCGCGGGCTCGCCGACCGCGCCGAGGCCCAGCGAGCACAGCGTGATGCCCAGCTGCGCGCCGGCCATCATCGACGAGACGTTGCGCATCGCCTTGATGGTCGTCCGGGCGCGCGCCGAGCCGGCCGCCGCGTGGGGCTCCAGCTGGTCGGGCATGGCGGTGACCAGCGCGAACTCCGCCGCGACGAAGAAGGCGTTGCCGAGCAGCAGGGCACCAGGAGCAGCAGGCTGAGGACGTCGCTCACGCCGCGCGCTCCTCGTCCTGGACGAGCCGGACGGCGGTCGCCCCGGACGCGTAGCCCTCCCGCATCCGCGCGCGCACCCGGGCGACCCGCCGTCCCTCGATCGTCTCCACGGTCAGCTGACCACCCTCCACGGGCACGGTGTCCCCGACGGCGGGCAGTCGCTGCAGCTGCTCGGCGAGGTAGCCGTCGAGGGTCTCGTAGCGGCCCTCGGGCACCGGGACGCCGGTGCGCTCGCGGACCTCGTCGGGACGCAGCAGCCCGGACAGCAGCCAGGTGTCCGCGTTCACCCTGCGCAGCAGTCGCAGCGGCCGGTCGGTCTCGTCGGCGATCTCGCCGACGACCTCCTCCACGATGTCCTCCAGGGTCACGATGCCGTGCGTGGCGCCCCACTCGTCGACGACCAGGGCGATCTGCAGGCCCTCCTCGCGCAGCAGGTCCAGCAGCCGCTCGACCCGCAGCAGCGACGGGACGGTGAGGATCGGCAGCGCGAGGTCCCCGGCCGGGACGGCGCCGCGCTGGTCCTCCGGGACGGCGACGGCGTGCTTGACGTGCACCAGCCCGGTGACCTCGTCGAGGCCCGCGCCGTAGAGCGGGAAGCGCGACGAACCCGAGGCGACCGCCGCGGCGAGGACGTCGGCCGCGGTGGAGTCCGCGCGCAGCGCCCACATCTGCGTGCGCGGGGTCATGACATCGGCGGCGACCTTGTCGCGCAGCCCGAGCGAGCGCTCCAGCAGCCGGGCGGCCCGCGGGGACAGGTCGCCGTCGGCAGCGGAGCGGCGGGCCACCGCGGCGAGCTCGTCGGCGCCGCGCGCGCTCTCCAGCTCCTCCCGCGGCTCGAAGCCCAGGCGCCGGACGATCAGGTTGGCCAGCCCCTGCAGCGTGGAGACGACGACACCGGCGACGCGGGTGAAGGCGCGCATCCCCGGTGCCACCGCGGCGGCGACGGGCAGCGGGCGGGCGATGGCCAGGTTCTTGGGGCCGAGCTCGCCCAGCAGCATCTGCAGCGTGGTGGCCAGGGCCAGCGCCACGCCGTAGGAGACGCCGGTGACCCAGCCGGCGGGCAGGCCGGCCGCCTCCAGCGGGCCGTGCAGCAGCTGGCCCAGCGCCGGCTCGGCCAGGTAGCCGACGACCAGCGTGGTGACCGTGATGCCCAGCTGGGCGGCCGACAGCTGGGTGGACAGCGTGCGCAGGGCCTCGACGACGCCGCCGGCCCCGCGGTCGCCGGCGGCCGCGGCCTGCTCCGCCCGTCCGCGGTCGACGGTCGTCAGCGAGAACTCGGCGGCCACGAAGAACCCGGTCAGTGCCGTCAGCAGCACGGCGGCGAGGAGGAGCAACCACTCGGTCATCGCAGGGCCCGGTGCCCGGATGGCGGTCCCGCCAACCCACAGGGCGAGGCGACCGGCCCCGGGAACGGCTCGGGGGCCGCCTCGCGGCGGCCCCCTGAGCCAGAGTCGGGGTGACAGGATTTGAACCTGCGGCCTCGTCGTCCCGAACGACGCGCGCTACCAAGCTGCGCCACACCCCGAGGTGCGTCGTCGAGTCTAGCCGACGCCGGACTCAGCCCTGACGGGCGGTCAGGGTGAGCAGCGTGGCCTCCGGCGGGCAGGCGAAGCGGGCCGGGGCGTAGGGGCTGGTGCCCAGCCCGGCCGAGATGTGCAGCCAGGTGCCGCGCGGGTTCGCCGCCGACGGCTCGGCCCAGCGGTGCAGCCAGCGGGCCCGGTCGCGGTCGATGCCGCAGTTGGTCACCAGCGCACCGTAGAAGGGCACCCGCAGCTGGCCGCCGTGGGTGTGCCCGCACAGCAGCAGGTCGTGGCCGTCGGCGGCGAACCGGTCCAGCACCCGCGGCTCGGGGGAGTGCGCCAGCCCGATGCGCAGGTCCGCGGCCGGGTCGGCGGGCCCGGCGACCAGGTCGTAGCGGTCCCGCTTCAGGTGCGAGTCGTCGACCCCGGCGAAGGCGATCCGCCGTCCGCCCACGACGAGCTCCCCGCGGGCGTTGGTGAGGTCCAGCCAGCCGCGCCGCGTCACCGCCTCCCGCAGGTCTCGCCAGGGCAGCGGATCGCCGTGCACCCGCTTGTGGTCGCGCCTGAAGTACTTGAGCGGGTTCTTCGGACGCGGCGCGTAGTAGTCGTTGCTCGCCAGCACGAAGGCGCCGGGGAGGTCCAGCAGCGGGTCCAGGGCGCGCAGCGTGCCCGGGACGGCGTCCATCCCGGCCAGGTTGTCACCGGTGTCCACCACCAAGTCCGGCTCCAGCCGCGCCAGCGAGGCCACCCACTCCTGCTTGGACCGCTGCCCTGCGGTCATGTGCAGGTCGGACAGGTGCAGCACCCGCAGCGGTGCGGAGCCGGGGGCGAGCACCGGGACGTCGAAGCGGCGCAGCGTCCAGCGGTTGCGCTCGTAGAGGGAGGCGTAGGCGATCCCCGCGGTCGCAGACCCGAGGACGGCGGCCGGGAGGGCTGTGGTCGCGCGCACGGCAGCCCAGATTACGGGCGCGCCGCCCGAGAGCGCCGTGCGAGGCTGGGGCACGTGCCCGGCCTCAAGGAACAGCTGCGCGCCGACCTGACCACCGCGATGAAGTCCCGCGACGAGCTGCGCACGGCGACGCTGCGGATGGTGCTGGCCGCGGTCAGCGCCGAGGAGGTCGCCGGCAAGGAGGCCCGCGAGCTCAACGACGACGAGGTGCAGGCGGTGCTGCGCCGCGAGGCCAAGAAGCGCCGCGAGGCCGCCGAGGCCTTCGCCGGCGCCGGCCGCACCGAGCAGGCCGACCGGGAACGGGCGGAGGGCGACGTGGTCGCCGCCTACCTGCCCGCCCAGCTGGCCGACGCAGACCTCGCCGCGCTGGTCGACGACGTCATCACCCGCACCGGCGCCGGTGGGATGAAGGACATGGGCCGGGTCATGGGCGCGGTGACCGGCGAGGTCGCCGGCCGGGCCGAGGGCGGCCGGGTGGCCGCCGAGGTCCGCCGCTGGCTGGGCTGACCCGGCCCCCTCCAGCGCACCGCCGGCCCCCGTCCCGCGGCCCCCTCCTTGGCGTGCCCTGAGCTTGCGAAGGGGTCGGGGAGGGGGTCCTTCAACTGAGCCTGCGAAGGGTGGGGGAAGGACGGGGTCCTTCTACGAGGGGTGGGCAGGAGGGGGTCCTCGTTCAGTCGACCGGCTCGGCGGTGGCCGGCTCGGCGGTGGCCGGCTGTGCGGCGGCCGGCTGTGCGGCGGCCGGCTGTGCGG
>JALYNA010000217.1 GCA_030773455.1 Actinomycetota bacterium | reverse complement strand
GCCGGCGAGCTCACCGTGGCACTGATGCTGGGCAGCTCGGTGACCTCCGGCGCCGGGACCGCGTCGGTGCGGCGGAACAGCTCCGCCGCGCCCGGGAGGACGGGACGGCGGGTCACGCTTCCTCCTCGCTGGCGGTCGTCGGGCGCCTGCCCTGGGGTGCTGTGTCCCTGTGTGGTCTCGCGAGCTCGATCACAGCGCCAGGACCTCCTTGGCCAGGTCGCGGTAGGCCGAGGCGCCCGAGGACGTCGGCGCCCAGGTGGTGATCGGCTGACCGGCGACCGTGGTCTCCGGAAAGCGCACGGTCCGCTGGATGACCGTCTGGAACACGGTGTCGCCGAAGGCCTCGACGACCCGGCTGAACACCTCGCGGCAGTGCACGGTGCGTGCGTCGTACATCGTGGCGAGGATCCCGGAGATCTCCAGCTCGGGGTTGAGCCGCTCCTTGACCTTCTCGATGGTGTCGACGAGCAGGGCCACGCCGCGCAGCGAGAAGAACTCGCACTCCAGCGGGATGACCACGCCCTGCGCGGCGGTCAGCGCGTTGACCGTCAGCAGGCCGAGCGAGGGCTGGCAGTCGATGAGGATGTAGTCGTACTCGTCGTGGACGTCGGCGAGCACCCGCAGCAGCGTCTGCTCCCGCGCCACCTCGCTGACCAGCTGCACCTCGGCGGCGGACAGGTCGATGTTGCTGGGCACCAGGTCCAGGCCGGCGATGTCGGTGGGCACCCGCACGTCTTTCAGCGAGGTGCGCCGCTCCATGAGCGCGTTGTAGATGGTCCGGTCGAGGTTCTGCGCCGGGACGCCGAGGCCCACCGACAGCGCACCCTGCGGGTCGAGGTCGACGAGCAGCACCTTGCGGCCGTACTCCACGAGCGCGGCACCCAGGTTGATGGTCGACGTGGTCTTGCCGACGCCGCCCTTCTGGTTGCACATCGCGATGATCTGCGCCGGGCCGTGCTGGGTCACCGGCCTGGGGTCCGGCAGCCGGCGCATGCGCGCGCGGGCCGGGTCCAGCCGCGAGGCGGCGGCACCCATCTCGGGTTCGGGGTCGGTCGGGAGTGCGAAGGCCGGACGGGCCGCGTCCCCTCGGATCGCCATCGCTGCGTGTCCTCCACCCTCGTGCCCGTGCCGGTTCGCACCGGATGCGGTCAGCCGTTCTGCCGCTCGGGATGCACCGACGGTAGGCAGATCGACACGGTTGGCCCAGGAGGCACGCCGCACGGGATGTCGACCCGGCGATTCATGACAGCACAGGCGCCACATCCAGCCGAGACCGACGGCAACAACCGCCGTAACCATGGCCGGACGGCTGTCAGGTCAGTGCACGGGGGTGGCTGCTGGCGTAGACCTCGCGCAGCCGGTCGACGGTCACCAACGTGTACACCTGGGTGGTGGTCACCGAGGCGTGGCCGAGCAGCTCCTGGACGACGCGGACGTCGGCGCCGCCGTCGAGCAGGTGCGTGGCGAAGGAGTGCCGCAGCGTGTGCGGTGAGACCGTGTTCACCAGGTCCACCCCGCCCGCCCCACCCGCCCGCTCCGCCGCCGTCCGCAGGATCGCCCAGGCGCTCTGCCGCGACAGCGACCCGCCGCGGGCGTTGAGGAACAGCGCGCCGCCGCGCACCCCGCTCCGCCCGGCCGCGGCCAGCGCCGGCCGGGCGCGCATCACGTAGTCCTCCACCGCCCGCAGCGCGTAGGATCCGACCGGCACGATTCGCTGCTTGCCGCCCTTGCCGGCCAGCCGCACCACCGACGAGCCGCGGTCGAGGTCGTCGACGGCCAGGCTGACCGCCTCGGAGATGCGCGCCCCGGTGCCGTACAGCAGCTCGAGCAGCGCCCGGTCGCGCAGCCCGCGCGGGCCCTCCAGCGTGCCCGCGGCCTCGATCAGGGCGACCACCGACTCCACCGGGATCGCCTTGGGCAGCCGCCGCGCCGGGGCCGGCGGGCGCACCTCGGCGGCGACGTCGTCGGGCACCAGTCCATCGAGCAGCGCGAAGCGGTGCAGCCCCCGCACGGCGACCACCGCGCGCGCCGCCGAGGTGGCCGACAGCGGCGGGTGGTCGTCGTCCCCCTGGCGGAGCGCGGCGAGGAACCCGGCGACGTCGGACTCCGCGACCTCCCCCAGCCCGCGCACGCCGGCGGCGTCGAGGTACTCGGTGTAGCGGCGCAGGTCGCGGCGGTAGGAGGAGATGGTGTTGGCGGCCAGGCCGCGCTCGACGGTGAGGTGGTCGAGGTAGCCGGTGACCACCCGCCCGACCTCGGAGGCAGTGGCGGTGACGGGGGCGGTCAGCGGAGCACCTCCTCGAGGGGGACGGCGGCCATCCCGTGCGCCCGGGCGACCTCGGGGAGCACCACCTGCCCGGCGACCACATTGACCCCGTGGGCCAGCGCGGGGTCGGAGCCGACGGCGGCGACGGTGCCCTCGTTGGCCAGCGCCATGACGTAGGGCAGCGTCACGTTGGTCAGCGCGTGGGTGGAGGTGTTGGGGACCGCACCGGGCATGTTGGCCACGCAGTAGAAGACCGACCCGTGCACCCGGAACGTCGGGTCGTCGTGGGTGGTGGGGCGGGAGTCCTCGAAGCAGCCGCCCTGGTCCACGGCGATGTCGACGAGCACCGAGCCCGGCTTCAGCTGCGCGACCAGCTCGTTGGTCACCAGGGTCGGGGCCTTCGCGCCGGGCACCAGCACCGCACCGATGACCAGGTCGGCGTCCAGGACGGCCCGCTCGATCTCGTAGGCGTTCGAGGTCACCGTCTGCAGGTGGCCCTGGTAGATGCGGTCCGCGGCGCGCAGCTTGTCGACGTCGCGGTCGAGGACGACGACGTGGGCCTGCATGCCCAGGGCGATGGCGGCGGCGTTCATGCCCGACACCCCGGCGCCGATGACGACGACCTTCGCCGCGTGGACGCCGGGCGCCCCGCCCAGCAGCACGCCGCGCCCGCCGTGCGCCCGCTCCAGGCTGTGCGCCCCCACCTGGGGCGCCATCCGACCGGCCACCTCCGACATCGGGGCGAGCAGCGGCAGCGCGCCGCCGGCGGTCTGCACCGTCTCGTAGGCGATCGCGGTGGCGCCCGAGGCGACCAGCGCGTCGGTGCACTCCCGGGACGCCGCCAGGTGCAGGTAGGTGAACAGCGTCTGCCCGGACCGCAGCCGCCCGTACTCCTCGGCGACGGGCTCCTTGACCTTGAGCAGCAGGTCGGCGTCGGCCCACACGTCGTCGGCGTGGGCCACGAGCGTGGCGCCGGCGGCGGTGAGGTCGGCGTCCGGGATGGATGAGCCCTCCCCCGCCCCCCGCTCGACGAGCACCGTGTGCCCGGCCCGCACCAGCTCGGTCACCCCGGCCGGGGTGAGCGCCACCCGGTACTCCCGGTTCTTGACCTCTCGGGGAACCCCGACGCGCATCGTCCGCTCCCCTGGTCCCGGTGCGCCGCCCGCGAGGGTGACGGTCGCCTCGCCGCCTGGTGAGGGCGCACCTCGCGCAGTGTAGGCAGGCCAGGGCTCTCTGGGCGGCCCGGCGTGCCGGGGCCTCCCGTTGGGGCGGCCCCTCTGCAGGGTCCCGCCGCGAGCCTGCGAGCGGTGGGGGGCAGAGGGGTCCTCTTTCAGCCGGCGCTGGTCGCGTACCCGCAGGCGGTGACGGCGGCGCTGCAGACGTCCTCGTCCTGCTGGCCGGTGCCCCCGCTGGCGCCCAGCGCCCCGAGCAGCTGCCCGTCGGCGTAGACCGGGACGGCACCGGGCTGCGGCGTGAAACGGCCCCCGGTCATCGTGCTCAGCGCGGTGGAGAAGTTCGGCAGGCTGTCCATCTTGGCCTTCTGCCCGGCGCTGGGCATGCCGTAGGCCGCCGCGGTCCAGGCCTTGCCCTGGGCGACGTCGGTGGAGATCCACGGTGCGCCGTCGGTGCGCAGCACGGCCACGAGGTGACCCGCGGCATCCAGGACGGCGAAGGACATGGGCACACCGACCCGGGCGCACTCCTCCCGCGCGGCGGAGAGGAGGGCCAGGGCCTGGTCAGAGGTCAGCACGGGCCCAGCCTGTCAGGACCGGGAGCGCTCCGCCTGCGGGGGTCCTAAGCCCCGACCGGCAGGCGCCCGGACCCCCGGTCGACACTGGGCCAGGACGCCGCACGGTGACCCAGGACGACGCCCCGCCCGCCGAAGGAGTGCCCGTGCCCCTCTACGCCCCGTCCCCCGCGCTGCGGGGGCGGCAGCTCGCCGCCGACGTCGGGCTGCTGGCCTGGCTGGTGCTCTGGGTGCTGGTCGCCCGGACGGTGCACGGCGCGGTGCTCGCCCTGGCCGAGCCCGGCCGCGCGGTGCAGGACCTCGGCGCGTCGGTGGCCGAGAGCATGTCCTCGGCCGCGCAGGCCGCCGAGGACGTCCCGGTCGTCGGCGACGAGCTGGCCGCGCCCTTAGACGCGCTCGGCTCGGCCGGCGGCTCGGTCGGCGGCGCCGGGCAGGCCGCGCAGGACGCCGTCGGCACGCTGGCCACGGTGCTCGCCGTCGTCCTCGTGGTGCTGCCGGTGGGCTGGTTGGTGCTGCGCTGGCTGCCCTGGCGGCTGGGCTGGGTCCGGGACGCCGGCGCGGCCCGGCGGCTGGCGTCGGCCGACCCGGACGTGCTGGCGGTGCGGGCGCTGGCCACCGCGCCGCTGTCCCGGCTGGCCGCCCTCCCCCCGGGCACCGCGCAGGCGTGGCGGTCCGGCGACCCCGCCGCGACGCGGACGCTGGCGGCCGTGGAACTGACCCGGCTCGGACTGTCCGCGCCCCCCGTGGCCGAGCCCGGGCACCGCGGCGGCTGAGACCGGTGCCGGTTGGGGTTGAGGGGACCGGTGGGACTGCCGATGTCGGGGAGGGCACCGGGAGGCGCACGTGGCAGGACGACGGCGGGGACGCGGGGCCGGCACGGTCGCCGCGGTGGCGGCGGTCGGGCTGATCGCGTTCAGCGGACCGGTCACCGAGGTCGCCGCGACGGTGTCCGCCTCCCGGTCGGCGCTGCCCGCGGGAGCCGCACCGGCGGCCCCGCTCCCCGGCGCGGTCACCGTGGTCGCCCCGCCGCCGGCCGCACCGGCCGTCGTCCCGCCGGTGGACGTCGTGGCCGTCCCCCGCCCGCGACCGATCGAGCTGCGGGTGCGGCCGGGCGTGCCCTTCGGCGTCCAGCCCGAACTGGAGCCGCCCCCGGCGGAGTGCGGCGGGTACGGCAGCCCGCGGCGGATCCCGCCGGGCGTGGTGCCCGGCGTGGCGTCGGCGACGGTGAGCTGGCAGGCCGACGGCTCCGCCGCGGTGCTGCGCTACCGGGTGCAAGCGGTCAGCCAGCGGCTGGTGGCCGGCCTGCAGCCTCAGCCGCTGGTGCAGATCGCCGCCCAACCCGCCGGCTGTGTGCCGGTCACCGTGGCCTTCGCCGGGCTGGACTTCGGAGTCCCGTACGTCTTCTGGGTGGAGGAGGAGGTGCCCGACACCGCCGGCGTCCCGCGCTGGGTGCAGGTGGGCACCTCAACCCCTGTCGTCATCGGCTGAGCGCCGCGGCGAGATCGGCGATCTCGCACGGCTGGGCGGCCGCACGCGTGCGAGATCGCCGATCTTGCCGGATCACTCCGCGTCGGCGGGACGCAGCCGCGGCGCGGTCGCCCGGACCTGCGCCGCGCCGAGCACACCGATGACCGCCGAGGAGTTCCGGATCCCGCCTGCGAACACCCGCTGCACCGCCTCGCCCAGCGGCACCCGCTCCACGGTCATGTCCAGCTCCTCGTGCTCGACGACGAAGCCCTCCGGCCGGTCGACGGCCGACAGCCCCTCGGCGAGGTAGACCAGGATCTGCTCGCTGCAGAAACCCGGCGTGCTGTAGCTGTTGGCCAGCAGCGACCAGCGTTCGGCGGCCAACCCCGCCTCCTCGGCCAGCTCCCGCTTCGCGGTGGCCAGCGGGGCCTCCCCGTCGGCGTCGCGCAGGCCGGCGGGCAGCTCCCACAGGTAGCCGCGGACCGGGTGGCGGTACTGGCGGACCATCACGATCCGCCCCTCGTCGTCCACCGCGGCGACGCACACCGCGCCGATGTGCCGCACGATCTCGCGCACGCTGTCCCCGCCGCCGGGCATGGCGACGGTCTCCTTGACCAGGGTGATGATCCGGCCCTCGTGCACGGTCTCGGTGCCGAGGACCTCGTAATCGCCGGGCTGCGCGGGCTCGACCATCAGTCCTCCTCGCTGGCGCTCGTCGGCCCAATGGTCGACGACGCTCTGCTCTCCGGTGACCTCGCGAGCTCGGTCACTAGATCCCCTCCTCCTGGGTCTCGGGAAACCCGGCGATCCATCAGATCCCCACCTTCTCGACCTCGTCGATGGGCACCGGCAGCCGCGCGGACTCGGAGAAGTCGATCGCCGCCTGCACGAACGCCGCGAACAGCGGGTGCGGCCGGGTCGGGCGGCTCTTCAGCTCCGGGTGGGCCTGGGTGCCGACGAAGAACGGGTGGACCTCGCGGGGCAGCTCGGCGAACTCGACCAGCAGGCCGTCGGGCGACGTGCCGGAGAACACCAGCCCGGCCTCGCCGATCCGGTCGCGGTAGGCGTTGGCCACCTCGTAGCGGTGCCGGTGCCGCTCGGTGATCTCGGTGGAGCCGTAGGCGGCGGCGACGACCGAGCCCTTCTGCAGGGAGGCCGGGTAGCTGCCCAGCCGCATCGTGCCGCCCATGTCGCCGCGCCCGGCGACGACGTCGACCTGGCTGGCCATCGTCGCGATGACCGCGTCGGGGGTGTCGGGGTCGAACTCGGCGGAGTTGGCCTCGGTCAGCCCCGCCAGGTTGCGCGCCGCCTCGATGACCATGCACTGCAGGCCCAGGCACAGGCCCAGCAGCGGGACGCCGTTGACCCGCGCGTGGCGGATCGCGCCGAGCTTGCCCTCGATGCCGCGCACCCCGAACC
>JALYNA010000216.1 GCA_030773455.1 Actinomycetota bacterium | reverse complement strand
GGTCGGCGGCGAACCGGTCGACGCCGTAGCGCTCGACCGGGTTCCAGTAGCTCATCACCACCGGGACCGCGCCCGCGGCGGCGACCCCCTCGACGGCGCGCAGCACGTCGCGCATGCCGACACCGGCCCGCACCGCCGGGTCGACGGCCTGCTGTATGACCGGGCCGTCCATGCCGGGGTCGCTGTAGGGGACGCCGACCTCGATGATGTCCGCCCCGCCCTCGACCGCGGCCACCATGGCCGCGACGGAGGCGTCGACGTCGGGATACCCGACCGGCAGGTAGGCGATGAGCGCCGCCCGGCCCTCCGCCCTCGCCTTGCCGATGCGCTCCTGCAGGTGGCTCACGCCGACTCCCCCGCGTCCTGCCCGGCGACCGCGTCGCCGGAGGTGACCGCGCCCTCGGTGGGCCGCTGGTCAGTGTCCAGGCCCGGGCCCGGGTCGACGTCCTGGCGGTCGCCGAGGCCGAACCAGCGCGACGCGGTCTCCACGTCCTTGTCGCCGCGGCCGGAGAGGTTGACCAGCAGCAGGGCGTCCGGGCCGAGCTCCTTGCCGAGCGTGATGGCGCCGGCCAGGGCGTGCGCGGACTCGATCGCCGGGATGATGCCCTCGGTGCGGCACAGCAGCGCGAAGGCCTCCATGGCCTGCGCGTCGGTCACCGCCCGGTACTCCGCGCGGCCGGTGTCGTGCAGGTGGGAGTGCTCGGGGCCCACGCCGGGGTAGTCGAGGCCGGCGCTGATCGAGTGCGACTCGATGGTCTGGCCGTTGTCGTCCTGCAGCAGGTAGGAGCGGGCCCCGTGCAGCACCCCCGGCGTCCCGCCGGTGATGGTGGCCGCGTGCCGGCCGGTGTCCACGCCGTCCCCGCCGGCCTCCAGGCCGAGCAGGCGGACGCCGTCGTCGGGCACGAAGGCGGTGAAGATCCCGATGGCGTTCGATCCGCCGCCCACGCAGGCGAGGACGGCGTCGGGCAGCCGGCCGACCCGCTCGAGCAGCTGGGCACGCGCCTCGTCGCCGATGACCCGCTGGAAGTCGCGGACCATCTCCGGGAACGGGTGGGGGCCGGCGACGGTGCCGAAGACGTAGTTGGTGGTCTCGACGTTGGTGACCCAGTCGCGGAATGCCTCGTTGATCGCGTCCTTGAGGGTGCGCGAGCCGGTGGTCACCGGGACGACCTCGGCGCCGAGCAGCCTCATCCGGGAGACGTTGAGCGCCTGGCGGCGGGTGTCCGCCTCGCCCATGTAGATGGTGCAGGACAGCCCCATGAGCGCCGCCGCGGTCGCGGTGGCGACGCCGTGCTGTCCGGCCCCCGTCTCGGCGATGACCCGCTGCTTGCCGATCCGCTTGGTGAGCAGCGCCTGGCCCAGCACGTTGTTGATCTTGTGCGATCCGGTGTGGTTGAGGTCCTCGCGCTTGAGCCAGACGCGCGCCGCGCCGGCGTGCTCGGCGAACCTCGGCACCTCGGTGATCGGGCTCGGCCGGCCGGAGTAGTCCCGCTGCAGCGCGGCGAACTCCGCGATGAAGGCCGGGTCGACGCGCATCGCGCGGTAGGCCTCGGTCAGCTCGTCCAGGGCCGCGATCAGCGCCTCGGGCACGAAGCGGCCACCGAAGACCCCGAAGTGGCCGGTGGCGTCGGGCCAGCTCGGATGCGCCGGCTCGAGTCGCGTTTCCGGCGGGGAGACGGCGCTGGTCGTCATGGTCCCAGTGTCCCGCGTCCCCGGGCGCCGGTGGTGGAGGGGGTCAGCGCGCCGGATCCGGGGACCGTTCCTGCGGCGGCCCTCCTGCAGGGGCCCGCCGCGAGCGTGCGAGCGGTGGGGGGCAGGAGGGTCCTCTTTCAGCGGGGGGTGTGCGGCGTGGCCGGGTGGGCGCCGGCCGTCACCAGGTCGGCGACCGCCTGGCGGGCGTCACCGGCGGTGACCAGGCCCTCGCCGACCAGGACGGCGTCGGCGCCGGCCGCCGCGTAGGAGATGAGGTCGTGCGGGCCGCGGACGCCGGACTCGGCGACCTTGACGACCTCCGACGGCAGCCCGGGGGCGATCCGCTCGAAGGTGGAACGGTCGACCTGCAGCGTCGTGAGGTCGCGGGCGTTGACGCCGATGACCGCGGCACCTGCCGATAGCGCGCGGTCCGCCTCGGCCTCGGTGTGCACCTCGACCAGCGCGGTCATGCCCAGCGACTCCACCCGCTCCAGCAGGCCGACCAGGGCGTTCTGCTCGAGCGCGGCGACGATGAGCAGGACGACGTCGGCGCCGTGGGCGCGCGCCTCGTGCACCTGGTAGCTGGAGACGACGAAGTCCTTGCACAGCACCGGGACGTCGACGGCGGCGCGGACGGCGGCGAGGTCGGCCTGCCGCCCACCGAAGCGGCGCCGCTCGGTGAGCACGCTGATCACCCGGGCGCCGCCGTCGGCGTACTGGCGGGCCAGCACCGCGGGGTCCGGGATGTCGGCGAGCGCGCCCTTGGAGGGGCTCTGGCGCTTCACCTCGGCGATGACCCCGACACCGGGGGCGCGCAGCGCGGCGAGGGCGTCGAGGGGCGGGCGGGCGTCCCGGGCGGCGGCCTTGACCTCCGCCAGCGGGGTGATCGCCTCGCGTGCGGCCAGGTCCTCACGGACGCCGCCGACGATCTCGTCGAGCACGGACACGAGTCCTCCCCGCTGCTGCTCGTCATCCGCCCACCGGGCCATGAACACCGACCAACGGGCGCGGCCCCGGCCGGGACCCGATCCGTGGACCCACTGTAGAGGCGGCGGACCGCCGCCCTGTCCGCGGGGGCGGGCACCCCTCCCCGGAGGGGGTGTGGACCGGGGAGTCCGGGGTACTCAGCGGTGTTGCCTCGGCTCCACGGTGGGGTCCTCGCCGCGGTCGAGTGCCCGCCAGGCGTCCAGTGCACGGTCCTCGTCGGTCGGCCGGCGGGCGGGCGCGGTGGCGGGGGCCGCGGCAGCGGGGTCGGCAGCTGCGGGGGCCG
>JALYNA010000215.1 GCA_030773455.1 Actinomycetota bacterium | reverse complement strand
CGCCGATGAGCCAGTACCGGGCGCAGGACGGTGTCGCCAACGACTGGCATCTGGTCCACCTCGGCCGGTTCGCCCTCGGCGGCGCAGGGCTGGTGTTCTGCGAGGCGACGGCCGTGCAGGAGCACGGTAGGCGGACGCACGGCGACCTGGGGATCTGGTCGGACTCGCAGATCGAGGGTCTCGCGGCGATCACTCGCTTCCTCGAGCGAGAGGGGGCGGTCGCGGGAATCCAGCTCGCCCACGCCGGGCGCAAGGCAAGTGAGCGCCGACCGTGGCACGGGGAGACACCGGTCGACGCCGAGGACATCGCGCAACGGGGTGAGAGGCCGTGGCCTGCCGTCGGCCCGAGCGTGATTCCGTACGCGGACGGCTGGCCCGCCCCAGCCGAGATGAGCGTCGAGGACATCCGGCAAGTCGTCCGGGGGTTCCGCGCCTCTGCTGAGCGGGCCCGCGAAGCTGGTTTCCGAGTGATCGAGGTCTACGCCGCGCACGGCTTTCTCCTCCACCAGTTCTACTCTCCAATCAGCAACCAGCGGCGCGACGCCTACGGGGGAGGCCTGGAAGGACGCTGCCGTTTGGCGGGCGAAGTCGCGGTGGCGATCCGGGAGGTCTGGCCGGAGGAGTATCCGTTGGTTTTTCGCCTGTCGCTCACCGACTGGCGTCCCGACGGCTGGCAGATCGATGACGCGATCCACCTCGCACGGCGCCTCAAGGACCTTGGGGTCGACGCCATCGACTGCTCGACCGGCGGCATCTCCGGACGCGAACGCCCGGAGGGCATGATCCTCGGACACGGATACCAGCTGCCCCTCGCTGCGCGGGTCAGGAAGGAAGCCGCCATCGCGACGATCGGTGTCGGTCTCCTGTGGGATCCGAAGCTGGCCGACCGGTCCATCCAGCAGGGCGAGGTCGACCTTATCGCGCTCGGCCGGGAGCTGCTGGACGACCCGAACTGGACCCTGCACGCGGCCCGTGAGTTGGGCGCTGACAAGGGACACCAGATGTGGCATCCGGAGTTCGGCTGGTGGCTCGAGAAGCGGGCGCGAGCGTTACGCAGACTGGGTCTGCGTATTGAGCAGTGACCGTAACCGTCTCTTCGCGCTCCCAGCGCACACCGGGCTGGGCCGCGGCGAGGTGACGAGGTGCCGGCCCGCCAGCCCGACCCCTTTGCCCTACCGCCGGGCGATGGCCGCGCTGGGCGTGCTGCCCGGTGACTGCGTGGTGATCGAGGACTCGCTGGCCGCCACCACCGCCGGGCTGGACGCCGCGGCCGCGGTGCTCGGCGTCCCGTCCCTGCAGCCGCTGCCGCCGCTGCCCGGGCTGGTGCTGCGGCACACCCTGGCCGGGGTGCGGCTGGCCGACCTCACCGAGGTGCTCGCCGCCCGCCACGCCGTGGACGCCGGAACGCGGTAATGGGACTCCGCTGGCGGGACCACCAGGCCGCATCAGCCGCATGCGGTGGGCACCAGCGGCGAATTCCCTGCGCCACGGGAGCGTGCGGCACCATGCGGACGTGACGGTCGACGGTGAGCACCAGACCCCCGCGCCCCCCACCCCAGCCTCATCGGCCCAATGTCCTACTGGCCCGTCTGTATGGCGCGCGCCGCCGTACCGAGACCCGCTGGCCTGGTGGACGCTGGCGATGGCGAGCCTAGCCATCTCAGCGCTGAGCACCAGCGAGCAACCGAGTCCACTGCTACGTTGGCTCGACGTCCTGCTGGGATCGCTGGTGTTGACGCTGCTCTTCGCGGTTCTTCCGGCCATGCTCAGGTTGAAGGTCCGGCGCATGCGCTGGCGACGTGCGCAACGTCACCACGACGCCCCACGAGTCGACGAGGTCGGGCGGTTGGCCCACAGAAGGCCGGCACCAACGGCACCCGCGGCGAGCGGGGAGCCGCCTCTACAGTCGACCGCGGCCACGACGAGGTGGTCCAGCGCACCACGGCAGCGCTCCCAAGACCGACCGCCCGAGCCACCACAGCCCACAACGATTAGCGAGGACGCCGTCGCGTCGTCGCCAGTACTGGCCGCGGCACGCGAGCTGCCCTACCCCGTGGCGCGCGCCGTGAGAGCGCTCCAAGCGGCCCCGACCGCCAAGGAGTAGTACGAGGCCCCGCTGGAGGTCGCTGACGCGCTGAGCATCAGCGCGGGAGCCGTCGCCGCGGCCTGGTTGAGATCGGTGGAGCCGTCCAGCGAGGGGTTGACGTCCCTGCGACGGGCGTACGACCGCGGTGTGACGCAAGGCAGCTGGCACGATGTCCCGGCGCACGCTGCTCAGTCGCGCTCGACCACCGGCAGCGTCGACCACCCGGCGGCGGCCGCGGCTTCGGCGGGGAACGGCGGAGGGGTGCCGCCGAACGACGGGCACAGCGCCTGGTGGTCGCACCAGTCGCACAGCCGGGTGCGATTGGGCCGAAAATCGCCGGTCGCGACCGCCCGCTCGATGGCGGCCCAGATGGCCTGCAGGGTGCGCTCGAAGCGGACCAGTTCGGCCTCGTCGGGCGCGTAGGTCAGCGCGTCGCCGTTGCCCAGGTAGAGCAGCTTGAGCTGGCTGGCCACCACGCCGCGGGTGCGCCACAGCACCAGCGCGTAGAACTTCATCTGGAACAGGGCCTTGCCCTCGAACGCCTCGCGCGGCACCGACCCGGTCTTGTAGTCAACCACCCGGAGCGCGCCGTTGGGGGCGACGTCGATCCGGTCAACGAAGCCGCGCAGCAGCAGCCCGTCGGGCAGCGTGACCTCGACCAGCTCCTCGCGGCCGTCGGGCTCGATCCGCGACGGGTCCTCCAGCCAGAAGTAGGTCTCGACCAGCTTCCCCGCCGACGCCAGCCATGCCTCCAGGGACTGCCCGCCGGGAGGGTCGTCCACGGCCCCGACCTCGGCGAACAGCGCGGCGACCTCCGGGTCGGCCCGCAGCTCCTCCCACGCCGGCGCGACCAGCTCGCGGGCCGCCTCGGCCGTGCGCTCGCGGGCGGGGAGGTCGTAGAGCCGCTCGAGCACCGCGTGCACCAGCGTGCCGCGGACCGCGGCCAGGCTCTTGCGCTCGGGCAGCCGGTCGATCGTGCGGAAGCGGTACAGCAGGGGACAGGTCTTGAAGTCCGACGCCCGGCTCGGGGACAGCGAGGGGCGGCGCGGGGCCCGCTCCTCGACCGTGCCGGCGTCGGCGACGGGGGTGTCCGGGGAAGAGGCAGCCGCGTCCGCGGGCTGCCCGGTGACCATCGCCGTCGTCATGTCCACGAGGCTAGGCGGGGACACCGACAGTTCTCGAGCACGCGCGCCGGGCCCCGGGAGCGGCTCCGTACGCTGGGCGCCCGTGGACGCGCAGCAGCACACCGCCGAGCCGACCGACGATCTCCCCGGGACTCCCCACGCGGAGCCGGTCGCCGGGGCCTTCGTCGCCGGGGACCGGGTGCAGCTCACCGATCCCAAGGGGCGGCTGCACACCGTCGTCCTCGAGCCCGGCAAGCTCTTCCACACCCATCGGGGGGCGATCGCGCATGACGACCTCATCGGTGCCCCGGAGGGCTCCGTCGTCCACTCGACGGCGAACACCGGCTATCTGGCGTTTCGGCCGCTGCTGGCCGACTTCGTCCTCTCCATGCCCCGGGGTGCCCAGGTCATCTACCCCAAGGACGCAGCAGGGATTGTCGGCTTCGGCGACATCGGCCCCGGCATGCGGGTGCTGGAGGCCGGCGCCGGGTCGGGCGCGCTGACCTGCTCGCTGCTGCGGGCGGTGGGGGAGCGCGGCAGCGTCACCAGCTACGAGCGGCGGGAGGACTTCGCCGGCGTCGCCCGCGGCAACGTCGGCGCCTTCTTCGGCGAGGTACCGGCCACCTGGTCGCTGCGCCTGGGCGACCTGGACCAGCACCCGGCCACCGAGGTCGTGGACCGCGTCGTCCTGGACATGCTGGAGCCGTGGGCGGTGCTGCCCACCGTGGCCGCGGCGCTGCGCCCCGGCGGCGTGCTGGTCGGTTACGTGGCGACGACGACGCAGCTGTCCACCTACGTCGAGGCGCTGCGGGCGCAGGGCGTGTGGACCGAGCCGCACGCCTGGGAGAGCCTGCTACGGCCCTGGCACGCGGTCGGTCTCGCCGTCCGCCCCGAGCACCGGATGGTCGCCCACACCGCCTTCCTCGTCACGGCGCGGCGGCTGGCCGAGGGCGTCGTCGCCCCGCTGCGGCAGCGACGGGCCCAGAAGGGCTGACCGGCGGGGCAGTCGGCGCTCGACCGGCCCGCGGCTCCCCGGTCCTCGGGCACCCCGCCGCCCGGCGTCCTCCTCCTCGTCGTCGTCCGCGGGGGACAGGCGACCGGGGGACCTCGAAGGTGTGGCAGCCGGCCCGGAGCCGGGACCGGACCGTCAGCGAGCCACGGGCGGGCTGTCGCCGCGCGTGTATAGATTTGCGTCCTGGCTCTCCCGATGTGTTGGAGGTGCGCGGTGGGCCCCGGTCCTGGCAATGGTCCCGACGAGTTTCGAGCACGGCGCGAGCGTGACGTGACGGCGCTGCTCAGCCAGATCTCCTACCTGGAGGAGGAGATCGGGCTGCTGCGCCGCAAGGTGGCCGACAGCCCCCGGCAGCTGCGGTTGCTGGAGGAGCGGATGGCGGAGGCGGAGGGCCGTGCAGCCTTCCTGTCCGAGCGCAACGACAAGCTCGCCGGCACGCTGCGTGACGCGCGCGATCAGCTGGTGACGCTCAAGGAGGAGGTCGACCGGCTCGGCCAGCCGCCGTCGGGCTACGGCGTCTTCCTCACCCGGCACGACGACGGCACGGTCGACGTCTTCACCGGCGGCCGCAAGTTGCGCGTCTCGGTCTCCCCGGCCGTGGAGGTCGACGGGCTCCAGCACGG
Organism: Actinomycetota bacterium; assembly: GCA_030773455.1. Lineage (GTDB taxonomy): Bacteria > Actinomycetota > Actinomycetes > Mycobacteriales > Geodermatophilaceae > Geodermatophilus. The sequence continues at coordinate 885 of JALYNA010000215.1, read as the reverse complement.
CCAGGAGGTCATGCTTAACGAGGCGATGAACGTCGTCGAGGCGTGCGGCTTCGAGCGCGCCGGCGACGTCGTTCTGCTCAAGGAGCTGCTTGAGCCGATCAAGGGCGAGGCCCCGCGCGCGCTGGTCATCGGGCACACCGACGACGAGCGCGTGGTGCACCTGGCCGACTCCCTGGCCGACCAGCCGCTGCGCAGTGGTGACTCACTGCTCCTGGAGACCCGCTCGAACTACGTCTACGAGCGGATCCCCAAGAGCGAGGTCGAGGAGCTCGTGCTCGAGGAGGTCCCTGACATCGACTACAGCGACATCGGGGGCCTGTCCCGGCAGATCGAGCAGATCCGCGACGCGGTCGAGCTGCCGTTCCTGCACGCCGACCTGTTCCGCGAGTACGAGCTGCGCCCGCCCAAGGGCATCCTGCTCTACGGCCCGCCCGGCTGCGGCAAGACGCTGATCGCCAAGGCGGTGGCCAACTCGCTGGCCAAGAAGGTCGCCGCGGTGAAGGGGGAGGGGCAGGCGAAGTCCTACTTCCTCAACATCAAGGGCCCCGAGCTGCTCAACAAGTACGTCGGCGAGACCGAGCGGCACATCCGGCTGGTCTTCCAACGGGCCCGCGAGAAGGCCGGTCAGGGGACGCCGGTCATCGTCTTCTTCGACGAGATGGACTCGATCTTCCGCACCCGCGGGTCCGGCGTCTCCTCCGACGTCGAGTCGACGATCGTGCCGCAGCTGCTCAGCGAGATCGACGGCGTGGAGGGGCTGGAGAACGTCATCGTCATCGGCGCCTCCAACCGCGAGGACATGATCGACCCGGCGATCCTGCGGCCGGGCCGCCTCGACGTGAAGATCAAGATCGAGCGGCCGGACGCGGAGGCCGCCCGCGACAT
>JALYNA010000214.1 GCA_030773455.1 Actinomycetota bacterium | reverse complement strand
GCGGCGGTGGCGGCGGTGGCGGCGGTGGCCGTGGCCGTGGCCGTGGTGGCTCCGGTGCCGGCACCGCGGGTGCCTTCGGTCGTCCCGGCGGGCGTGGCCCGGTCCGTGGCCGCAAGAGCAAGAAGCAGCGGCGTCAGGAGTTCGACTCCATGGCGGCGCCCAGCATGGGCGGCGTCAGCCTGCCGCGGGGCAACGGGCAGACCGTCCGGCTGCCGCGCGGTGCCTCGCTGACCGATCTCGCCGAGAAGATCGGAGCCCAGCCGGCCGCGCTGGTCACGGCCCTGTTCCACCTGGGCGAGATGGTCACCGCGACCCAGTCGGTCAACGACGAGACGCTGCAGCTGCTCGGTGCCGAGATCGACTGGGACATCCAGGTGGTCAGCCCCGAGGACGAGGACCGCGAGCTGCTCGAGACCTTCGACCTCACCTTCGGCGACGAGGGCGACGAGGAAGACTGGGAGGCCCGCCCGCCGGTGGTGACCGTCATGGGTCACGTCGACCACGGCAAGACCAAGCTGCTGGACGCTCTGCGCGACACCAACGTGGTGGCGCGCGAGGCCGGCGGCATCACCCAGCACATCGGCGCATACCAGATCGGCACCGAGCTCGAGGGCGTCGAGCGGCCGATCACCTTCATCGACACCCCGGGCCACGAGTCGTTCACCGCGATGCGTGCCCGAGGCGCGAAGGTGACCGACATCGTCGTCCTGGTGGTCGCGGCCGACGACGGCGTCATGCCGCAGACGGTCGAGGCGCTCAACCACGCCCAGGCCGCCGAGGTGCCGATCGTGGTCGCGGTGAACAAGGTGGACAAGGAGGGGGCCAACCCCGCCAAGATCCGTCAGCAGCTGACCGAGTACGGCCTGGTCGCCGAGGAGTACGGCGGCGAGACGATGTTCGTCGACGTCTCGGCGATCACGCGTCAGGGTCTCGACGACCTGCTCGCGGCGATCCTGCTGACCGCCGACGCCTCGCTGGACCTGCGCGCCAACACCGAGCAGGACCCGCAGGGTGTCGTCATCGAGGGCAAGCTGGACAAGGGCCGGGGCCCCGTCGCCACGGTGCTGGTCCAGCGCGGCACCCTGCGCCAGGGCGACTCGATCGTGGCCGGCGACGCCTACGGGCGCGTGCGGTCGCTGCTGGACGAGCACGGCAACAAGCTCAAGGAGGCCCTGCCGGCCCGCCCGGTGCAGGTCGTCGGGCTCACCTCGGTGCCGCGTGCCGGTGACACCTTCCTCGTCGTCGAGGAGGACCGCGTCGCCCGGCAGATCGCCGACCGACGGCAGGCCCGCATCCGCAACGCGCAGAACGCGTCCATGCGCAAGCGGATCAGCCTCGAGGACCTCGACGCGGCGCTCAAGGAGAACCGCCAGCTCAACCTGATCATCAAGGGCGACAACTCGGGCACCGTCGAGGCGCTCGAAGAGGCGCTGATGAAGATCGAGGTGAGCGACGACATCTCGCTGCGGGTCATCCACCGCGGCGTCGGCGGGATCACCAAGAGCGACATCGACCTGGCGCTGGCCGACGACGTCATCGTCTTGGGCTTCAACGTCCGGGCCGAGGGTCAGGCCACCGAGCTCGCCAACCGCGAGGGCGTGGACGTCCGGTACTACTCGGTCATCTACCAGGCGATCGAGGAGATCGAGGCGGCCCTCAAGGGCATGCTCAAGCCGGAGTACGAGGAGGTCGCGCTCGGCTCGGCGGAGGTCCGCGAGGTCTTCCGCGTGCCGCGGATCGGCAACGTCGCGGGCTCCATCGTCCGCAGCGGGACGATCACCCGGAACTCGAAGGCCCGGCTGGTCCGCGACGGCGTCGTCATCGCCGACAACCTCACCGTCGAGTCGCTGCGTCGCTTCAAGGACGACGTGACGGAGGTCCGCGAGGGCTACGAGTGCGGTATCGGTCTCGGGTCGTTCAACGACATCAAGGTCGAGGACGTCATCGAGACCTTCGAAATGCGCGAGAAGCCGCGCGGCTGAGAAAGGACCCCGTCCTCCCCGCCCCTCGCACGCTCGGGGTGGGGAGGACGGGGTCGGTCGTCACCGTCGCGGAAGTGGGTCGAAGGCCCCCTTCCGGGTCCCACTGCGAGCTTGCGAGCAGTGGGGAGAAGGGGGTCCTTGATCGGTGTTCACCGGATCGCTGAACGCCGACCTGCTGCTGGGCGACGTCCACTCGCTAAAGGGCAAGCGCGCCGTCGTCCGGCCGATCGTGGCCGAGCTGCGCCGCCGGTACGCCGTGGCCGCCGCCGAGGTCGGCGACCAGGACCTGCACCGCCGCGTGCAGGTCGGGGTCGCCACGGTGGCCGGGGACGCCGGTCAGGTGAGCGACGTCCTGGACGCGTGCGAGCGGTTGCTGGCCGAGCGACCGGAGGTGACGCTGCTCTCGACGCACCGGCAGCTGTTCAGCGACACCGACTGAGGACCCCCCGCCCCTCACCGCTCGCAGTAGGACCCCTTGAAGGACCCCCTTCCCCCCACCACTCGCAGGCTCGCGGCGGGTCCCTGAAGGGGGCCGCCCCGCGCAGCACCGCACCTGTGCCCGCCCCGGCGTCGCCCGCGACGCCCCGAACCCAGGAGGTCCGATGGCCGACCCGGCCCGCGCCCGCAAGCTCGCCGTGCGCATCCGCCAGATCGTCTCCGCCGCGATCGAGACGCATATCAAGGATCCGCGGCTGGGCATGGTGACCGTCACCGACGCCCGGGTGACCAGCGACCTCCGCGAGGCGACGGTCTTCTACACCGTGTACGGCGACGCCGCCCAGGTCGAGGACTCCGCCAAGGCGCTCACCTCGGCCACCGGCGTGCTGCGGTCCACCGTGGGCAAGCAGACGGGCATCAAGTTCGTGCCCACGCTGACCTTCGTCGCCGACCACGTGCCCGACACCGCCCGCGAGCTCGACGAGGCGCTCGAGCGGGTCCGGCACGCCGACGCGGAGCTGGCCCGCATCCGCGCGGGCGCGACGTACGCCGGCGACGCCGACCCCTACCGCCGTCCGGCCGAGGACGACGACGAGGACGACGGCGCCGTGGACGGCCCGTCGGGCGCCGGCACTGCCGATGACACCGCCGACGTACCCATGCAGACGAGGAGCGTCCCGTGAGCGAGAACGACCCCGACCCCAACCTGCCGGACGAGGGGCAGGGCCGCTCGGAGTTGGGCGGCCGTCCCGAGCCCGACGCCGGCGACCCGACCCGGGGCGGCAAGCGCGGCGAGATCGGCGAGGCGCCGAGCATCGCCTCCGACGAGCCCGGCGACGGGCAGAGCTACCCGGTGGGCGGCGGGCTGGTGACCGAGGAGGAGAACGCGCCTCCGGTCGCCGACCCCGGCCCGGGGTCGTGAGCATCGCGGTACCGCAGGGCGCCGACCTGACCTCCCCGGCCGCCGCGGTCCTGGCCGACGCGGCCGCGGCCGGGGCCACCATCGTCCTCTGCGGGCACGTGCAGCCCGACGCCGACGCGCTCGGCAGCACGCTGGCCCTCGCCGAGGGGCTGCGGCGCCGTGGGGCCCGTGTGCTGGCCACCTTCCCCGAACCGTTCACCCTGCCGGCGTCGCTGGCCTGGTTGCCCGGGGCCGAGGAGCTGGTGCCCTCGTCGGCGGTGCCGACGTCCCCGGAGGTCTTCGTCAGCCTCGACGCCGCCTCCCCGGGCCGGCTGGGCGAGCTGGCCGGGCTCCTGGACAGCGCGGCGACGTCCGTGGTCGTCGACCACCACGCGAGCAATCCCGGTTTCGGCGACGTCCGCGTCGTCGACCCCACCGCGCCGGCGACCGTCGTCCTCGTCGCCGACCTGCTCGACGGGCTCGGCATCGACCTTGACGAGCGGCTGGCCACCTGCCTCTACGCCGGGCTGACCGCCGACACCGGGTCCTTCCGGTTCGGCAACACCCGCGCCGACACCCACGACCTCGCCGCCCGGCTGCTGGCCACCGGCATCGACCACGCGGCGATCAGCCAGCGGCTCTTCGACACCGCGCCGTTCGGCTGGCTCGCTCTGCTGTCGGGCGTGACCGGCCGGGCCGTGCTCGAGACCGAGGTCGGGGCCGGCCTGGTGTGGACCTGGTCGAGCACCGCCGAGGCCGCCGAGCACGGGCTGCCGGGCGAGCAGCTGGAGGCGCTGGTCGACGTGGTCCGCTCCACCCAGGAGGCCGACGTCGCGTGCGTGCTCAAGGGGCAGGACGACGGGTCGTGGTCGGTGTCGCTGCGCTCCCGCGGCGCCACCGACGTCGCCCGCGTCGCCATGGCGCTGGGCGGCGGCGGCCACCGCGCCGCGGCCGGTTTCACCTGGACCGCCGACCGGGAGAGCGCGATCCGTGCGTTGCGCAGGGAGCTGTGCACACTGTCGGCCTCCGGCCTCCCATCGCGTCCAGGTGCCGTCCCCGACGGGCGCTGAGCCCGACCCGGGCACCGCGTCGGGGAGCCTCCGGCCCCCGCGCCGCGGCGCCCGCGGTCCAGCGGGGCTCACCCACCGTTCCCCTTCGGTCGTGGCGCTCGCAGCGCCGGCGTTGGTCGTGCTGGCCGCGGAGCCGCTCTACCTGCTGGTCGACACCGCGGTCGTCGGGAACCTGGGCACGGTTCCGCTCGGCGGTCTGGCGGTCGGGGGCGGGCTGCTGGCCTGGGCCGCGGGGCTGCTCAACTTCCTGGCCTACGGCACCACCGCCCGCTCGGCTCGCCGTGCCGGCGCGGGTGACCGGGCGGGCGCGGTCGACGAGGGCGTGCAGGCGACCTGGCTGGCGCTGGCGATCGGCCTCGTCGTCCTGGCGGTGTTCCAGGCACTCGCCGGCCCGCTGACCCGGCTGCTCGCCGGCGGCCCGGGACCCGTCGCGGAGGCGGGGAAGCAGTGGCTGCGCATCGCCGGCGTCGGCATCCCCCTGCTGCTCGTCTCCCTGGCCGGCAACGGCTGGCTGCGCGGTGTCCAGGAGCTGCGCCGGCCCATGGGGTACGTGCTCGCCGGCAGCCTCGTCAGCCTGGTGCTCTGCCCGGTGCTCGTGCACCCCGCCGGCCTGGGCCTGCCCGGCTCCGCCGTCGCCAACGTCGTGGGCCAGGCGGTGTCGGCCGGCCTGTTCGTCGCCGCCCTCGTGCGGGAAGGGGTGCCGTGGCGACCGCGCGCCGTCGCCCTGCGCGCGCAGCTGGTCATCGGCCGCGACCTGCTCCTGCGGGCCGTGGTGATGCGGGTGTCCTTCCTCGTGGCCGCCGGCGTCGTCGCCAGGGCCGGCACCGCCTCGCTGGGTGCCCACCAGATCGCCGTCCAGCTCTTCTTCTTCCTCGCCCTGGTGCTGGACGCCTACGCCATCGCGGCGCAGACCCTCGTCGGCCAGGCGCTCGGCGCGGCCCGGCCGGACGCCGCCCGCCACACCGCCCACCGGGTCATCCGGTGGGGGCTCGGCACCGGCCTGCTCGTGGCCGCCGTCCTGCTGGCCCTGCGGCCGGTGCTGCTGCCGCTGTTCACCGACGATCCGGTGGTCGTCGAGCAGGCCACGCTGGCCTGGTGGTTCCTCGCCGCGATGCAGCCGCTGGCCGGCGTCGTGTTCGCCCTGGACGGCGTGCTCATGGGCGCCGGCGACGTCGGCTACCTGCGTACGACAACCGTCGGCGCGGCGCTGGTCGGCTTCCTGCCGCTGTCGCTGCTCGCCGTCCCGCTGGGCTGGGGGCTGGCCGGGGTGTGGACCGGCCTGACCCTCTTCATCGGCCTGCGGCTGGTCGCGGTAGTCGCCCGGGTGGCCGGGGACCGGTGGCTGAGCGCACCTGTGACAGTGAGCTCGTGAGTTCCGACGTCCCGCCCGGGATCCTGCTGGTCGACAAGCCCGGCGGCATGACGTCCCACGACGTCGTCGCCCGGGCCCGGCGGGTGCTCTCGGTCCGCCGGGTAGGGCACGCCGGCACCCTGGACCCGATGGCCACCGGGCTGCTCGTGCTCGGCGTCGGGACGGCGACCCGGCTGCTGGGCCACGTCGGGGGGCACGACAAGACCTACGAGGCGACCATCCGCCTCGGTCAGGCCACGGTCACCGACGACCGCGAGGGCGAGGTGCTTGCCACCGCCTCGGCCGCGCACCTGGACGACGCCGCTGTCACCGCCGCCCTCGCCGCGCAGACCGGCCCGCTCCTGCAGGTGCCCTCCTCGGTGAGCGCCGTGAAGGTCGCCGGCCGCCGCTCCTACGACCGGGTGCGCGCCGGCGAGGAGGTCGTGCTGGAGCCGCGGGCGGTGACCGTCCACCGCCTCGACGTCCACCGCGTCGCCCGCCCCACGCCGGACCTGGTGGACGTCGACGTGACCGTCACCTGCACCGCCGGCACCTACATCCGCGCCATCGCCCGCGACGCCGGAGCCGCGCTCGGCGTCGGCGGCCACCTCACCGCGCTGCGCCGCACCGCGTCGGGCCCGTTCTCCGTGGCCGGCGCCGCGCCGGTCGAGGAGGCCGGGCAGGCGCTGGCCGCCGGCGGGGGAGCGGGGGTGCTCGGCCTGACCGCCGCCGCCCGCGCCGTCTTCCCGGTGCGCACGCTGACCGACGAGGACGCCCGCGCCCTCGGGTACGGGCAGCGGATCCCCGCCACTGGCACTCCCGGCCTGCACGCCGCGGTGGACGCCGCGGGCCGGCTGGTCGCCCTGGTCGAGGACGCCGGCGCCACCGCCCGCGTCGCCGTGGGGTTCCCGGCCGGCTGACCCGCCGGGCCGGGGACCGTCAGCCTCGCGCGGCCTTGCCGATGAGCGAGTCGTCCAGGTGCGCCAGCAGGTCGGCCGGGTCGGCGTAGACCTCGTCGGCGCCGGCGTCCTCCCGCTCGGCCCGGGAGATGCCCCCGCAGGTGAGCGCGATGCAGCGCAGGCCGGCGTCCCGGGCCGCCCGCACGTCCCAGATCGTGTCGCCGACCGCGACGGTGCGCCCCGGATCCAGGCCGTGGTCGGCGGCGGCTGTCTCCAGCAGGTCCGGTGCCGGCTTGGCCGACTCGACGTCGGCCGAGGTCGTGGCCCCGTCGACGACGTCCTCGCCCCCGATGGCCGGCTGCATCCACTCCAGGTCCGATTCCTTGCCGCTGGTCGCAGCACCACGGCCAGCCCCCGCTCCCGGCACGCGGCGAGCAACTCGTCCACGCGGGGGAAGGCGGTCACCAGCTCGCGCAGCGGCTCGTAGCGCGCGGTCTTCGCCTCGGCCACCTCGGCGACGTCGTCGGCGTCCTCGCCCAGCAGGTGGGCGACCAGCTCCTCGCTGGCGATGCCGATCGCGCGGTGGCAGTCGGCCATCGACACCTCGGGGTGTCCGGTGTCGCGGAAGGCCTGCCACCTGGCGAGGACCTGGAGGTAGTTGGTGTCCAGCAGGGTGCCGTGGACGTCGAAGAGCACGCCGGGCCGCGGGGCCGGGGTCATCGGGCCATCCTCGCCCGGGGTCGGTGCCGCCGCAGGGCCGTCACCGGGATTGACCGGCCGCCCCGCCGGGAAGGGGGCGTCCATGAGCGTCGTCAAGATCAATGCGATCACCGTGCCCAAGGACAAGCAGGAGCGCTTCGAGGAGCGGTTCAAGGGGCGCGCCGGTGCGGTCGAGAGCACTCCCGGCTTCGAGTGGTTCGAGCTGCTGCGCCCGCTGGAGGGCACCGACCAGTACCTCGTCTACACCCGGTGGGAGAGCGAGGACGCCTACCGGTCCTGGGAGTCGGGGCAGGACTTCGCCCGCGCCCACGAGGGCGGGGGGTCCGAGCTGGCGCCGGCCGCCAGCGACTCCTCGCACCTGTGGTCCTACGAGGTGATCGAGAGCGCGGCGCCCGACCGGCCGTGACCGCCCGCGGCGGTCGGCGCCAGACCGAACCCCGGCGGAGCTAGGGTGGGCGGGCGGTCCGGCAGCTGCCGGACCGCCGTTGAAGATCCGCGCACGCCGCAGGTGGGAGCCATGACCGACACCCTCGCCGACAGCCGTACCTCTTCCCGGGTGTTCACCGAGGGCGTGCCGGTGGTCGTGGAGGGCGTGCGCCGTCGTCCCGCCGCGGAGCGCGACGCGCTGCTGGCCGACCCGGGCTTCGGCCGGTACTTCACCGACTCGATGTTCGTCGCGCGCTACCGCGCCGGGCAGGGCTGGTACGACGCCCGGATGACCTCCTACGCGCCGCTGCAGATGGACCCGGCCACCGCCGCGCTGCACTACGCCCAGTCGATCTTCGAGGGGCTCAAGGCCTACGCCCAGCCCGACGGCAGCGTGGCCACCTTCCGGCCCGCGGCCAACGCCGCCCGCTTCGTCCGCGGCGCCAAGCGGCTGGCCATGCCGCCGGTGCCGGAGGAGGCCTTCCTGGCCGCCGTCGACGCGCTCGTCGAGGCTGACCGCGACTGGGTGCCCACCGGTCCCGACCAGACCCTCTACCTGCGTCCCTACCAGCTGGCGACCGAGCCGTTCCTCGGCGTCCGCCCCGCGCACGATTACCTGTTCCTGGTGATCGCCAGCCCGGCCGGCGCCTATTTCCCTCGCGGCGTCCACCCGGTGTCGGTGTACCTGTCGGAGGACTACATCCGGGCCGCCCCCGGAGGCACCGGGGACGTGAAGTGCGCTGGCAACTACGCCGCCAGCCTGCTGGCCCAGGAGCAGGCCAGCGATGCCGGCTGCGACCAGGTCGTCTGGCTCGACGCGGTGGAGAAGCGCTACGTCGAGGAGATGGGCGGGATGAACCTGTTCTTCGTCCTCGGCTCCGGGGACGACGCCCAGCTGGTCACCCCCGAGCTCACCGGCACGCTGCTGCCCGGCATCACCCGTGACTCGCTCATCACTCTCGCCCGAGAGATGGGCCACCGGGTCACCGAGCGGAAGTTCAGCGTGGCGGAGTGGCGTTCCGGCGTCGCCGACGGCACGGTCACCGAGACCTTCGCCTGCGGCACCGCGGCGGTCATCACCCCGGTCGGCGAGGTCAAGGCGCGCACCGGCGACTTCACCGTCGGCGACGGGCAGCCCGGGCCGCTCACGACGAAGCTGCGGGCGCACCTGCTCGACATCCAGCACGGCCGGGTGCCCGACACCCACGGCTGGCTGCACCGGATCGCCTGAGCGGCCCGGACGCATCGACGTGCGCCGGTGGCGGGGGCTGGAGGCGACCCCGAGGGACCTGGGCCGCACGGTGGTCACCGTCGGCATGTACGACGGCGTCCACCGTGGGCACCAGCAGCTGATCGGCACGGCCGTGGCGCGGGCCCGCGCGCTGGACCGGCCCTGCCTGCTGCTGACGTTCGACCCGCATCCCTCTGAGGTGGTGCGCCCGGGCTCGCACCCGGCGATCCTCACCTCGATGGACCGCAAGGCCGAGCTGATCGCCGAGCTCGGCGTGGACGACATGTGCGTGCTGCCGTTCACCCCGGCGTTCATGCAGCTCTCCCCGGAAACGTTCACCCACACCGTGCTCGTCGAGCACCTGCACGCCGCCTCGGTGGTGGTGGGGGAGAACTTCACCTACGGCCACCGCGCAGCGGGCACCGTCGAGACGCTGGCCCGGGAGGGCCGCCGGTTCGGTTTCACCGTCGAGCCGGTCCCGCTGGCCCGGGAGTCCTCGGCCGACGGCGAGATCACCCTCTCCTCGACCTACGTCCGGGCCTGCGTCGCGGCGGGGGACATGGTGTCGGCCGCGCGGGCGCTGGGCCGGCCGCACCGCATCGAGGGCGTCGTCGTCCGTGGGGACCGGCGCGGCCGCGAGCTGGGCTACCCGACGGCCAACGTGAAGTCCCCGCCGTTCACCGCCATCCCGGCCGACGGCGTCTACGCCGGTGGGCTGGTCATCCTCGACCCGCGCACCGGGGCCAGCGTGCACACCTCGCCGGCGGCGATCTCGGTCGGCACGAATCCCACGTTCCAGGGCAGCCGGCGCACCGTCGAGGCGTACCTGCTGGACTTCGACGGCGACCTGTACGGCGAGCACGTCGGGGTGGAGTTCGTGCAGCGGCTGCGCCCGATGACCGCCTTCACCAGCGTTGAGGACCTCGTCGCCGCGATGGACCAAGACGTCGCCCGCACCCGGGAGGTCCTGGAGGTGGAGCGATGACATCGTCGGCCTACCGGCCGACACCTCGACCAGGTGCCGTCCCCATCCGGGACTGAGCCGCTGCCCGTGTCCCGGTCGGTGGAAGGACCCCCTCCTGGCTCCCCTCGCTCCGCTCGGGGAGGCCCTGGAGGGGGCCGGGGCCTCCGCGACCGCTCCACCCGGGCCCGGGTGCCGTACCCGGCCGTCCGCGGCGGAAGGGGCTCCCACCCTCGCTGGTAGCCTGAACAACGGTCGGTACCCGACCTGTGTGCAGCCTGCCCCCGTGAGAGAGACCGGGGGCCACACGTGACCTGCCCCGGAGGCGATCGATGGCGCTGGACAGCCCGACGAAGCAGCAGATCATGACCGAGTACGCCACGGTCGAGAAGGACACCGGTTCGCCCGAGGTGCAGGTCGCGATGCTGACCCGCCGGATCAGCGACCTGACCGAGCACCTCAAGCAGCACAAGCACGACCACCACAGCCGGCGGGGGCTGCTCCTGCTGGTCGGTCGTCGTCGCCGGCTGCTGAACTACCTGGCCAAGACCGACATCAACCGGTACCGGTCGCTCATCGAGCGGCTCGGCCTGCGCCGGTGAACCAGAGGGGACCGTCCCGCCCGGGACGGTCCCCTCTCTCGTGCGGCACCCGCCGCACGGGACCCAGGCTCCGCGCCGGAGGCCCGACGCTGGTCGGTCCTCGGTAGTGGCCCCCGGGCACCCCCTCCGCGTGAGGGGACCGTCTCCCGTGGGCTTCGATCGAAGACCGGTCACCCCGGGCGCATCCAGGCGCAGACGCCACGAAGAGGACGTCGCCGCATGCGACGTAGGAAGAGGACAGCGTGTCCGCACCCACCACCCAGAACAGCACCACCGCTGCCGAGTTCGACCCCGAGGACGGGGTAACTACCGCCACCGCGGTCATCGACAACGGTAGCTTCGGCACCCGCACCGTCACCTTCGAGACCGGCCGGCTGGCCCGCCAGGCCGCCGGCTCCGTCGTCGTCAGCATGGGAGACACCATGCTGCTGTCGGCCACCACGGCCGGCCGCCAGCCGAAGGAGCACTTTGACTTCTTCCCGCTCACGGTCGACGTCGAGGAGCGCATGTACGCCGCCGGGCGCATCCCCGGCTCGTTCTTCCGCCGCGAGGGCCGGCCGTCGGAGGACGCCATCCTCACCTGCCGGCTGATCGACCGCCCGCTGCGCCCGACGTTCGCCAAGGGCCTGCGCAACGAGGTCCAGGTCGTCATCACCGTCCTGTCCCTGGACCCCGACGACCTCTATGACGTACTGGCGATCAACGGCGCCTCGGCGTCGACCCAGCTCTCGGGTCTGCCCTTCTCCGGGCCCGTCGGCGGCACCCGCGTCGCGCTGATCAACGGCCAGTGGGTGGGCTTCCCGACCCACGCCGAGCTTGAGGACGCCGTCTTCGACATGGTCGTGGCCGGCCGGGTGCTGCCGGACGGTGACGTCGCGATCATGATGGTCGAGGCCGAGGCGACCGAGAAGACGATCGAGCTGGTCGCCGGCGGCGCCACCGCGCCGACCGAGGAGGTCGTCGCCCAGGGCCTCGAGGCCGCCAAGCCCTTCATCAAGGCGCTGTGCGAGGC
>JALYNA010000213.1 GCA_030773455.1 Actinomycetota bacterium | reverse complement strand
TGACCGGCGACAAGCTCGAGGTCGGCTACGGCGCGCAGGACCTCTCGGTGCAGGATTCCGGCGCCTACACCGGTGAGGTGAGCGGGGCGATGCTCGCCGCGCTGGCCTGCCGCTACGTCGTCGTGGGCCACTCCGAGCGGCGGGCGTTGCACGGTGAGGACGACGCCGTGGTGGCCGGCAAGGTGCACGCCGCGCTGCGGCACGGACTGGTCCCGATCCTCTGCGTGGGCGAGGGGCTGGAGGTGCGGCGGGCCGGCGAGCACGTCGCGCACTGCACCGCTCAGCTGGACGCCGCCCTCGAGGGGCTGACCGCCGAGCAGCTCACCGCCTCGGGTGAGGGCACGGGGATCGTGGGTGGCGGGGGTTCCGGGTCCGGCGGAGGGATTGTCATCGCCTACGAGCCGGTGTGGGCGATCGGCACCGGCGAGGTGGCCACGCCCGCGGACGCGCAGGAGGTATGCGGTGCCCTACGGTCACGGCTCGCCGAGCGTTTCGGCGCGGAGACCGCCGGGATCGTCCGTATCCTCTATGGCGGGTCGGTGAAGGCCGCGAACACGGCCGGGATCCTGGCCGGGCCGGACGTCGACGGTGCACTCGTCGGTGGCGCCAGTCTGGACGCCGACGAGTTCGCGCAGATCTGTCGGACAGCCGCCGACGTCGGCTGACCGCCGCCGCCGGACAGGCGGGGAGCGGGTGGGGTGGACAGCACGATGGAGCGGGGCCCCGCCCGGGCGCGGGGGCTCCGCAGCCGGGTGGTCGCCGTCGCCGCCGTCGTCCTGCTGGTCATCGGGGTGGCGGTCGGCTGCGCGGGCGCACGTGAGGACGGCGCCACGCTCCCCGTCTTCGGCGGCGGCCGGGACGCGGGGGTCACCGGGGTCCGGGTGCCGTCCGAGGCTCCCGGGGGCACGCTGCGGGTGGTGACCGGCGAGGTCGACAACCTCGACCCCCAGCGCTCCTACCTGCCCGGCGTGTGGACCTGATGCGGCTCTACACCCGCACCCTCGTCAGCTACTCCTCGGAGCCCAGGCGCACCGGGGATCTGGTGCCCGACCTCGCCACCGACCTGGGCACCACGCCGGACGGCGGCATCACCTGGACCTTCACCCTCCGCGAGGGCCTGCGGTTCGAGACGGGCCAGCCGATCACCTCGCGCGACGTCAAGTACGGCATCGAGCGCTCGTTCGCCTCCGACGTCGTCGTCGGGGGCCCCACCCGCGTGGTGGAGCTGCTCGACGACCCGGGCAACCCCTACGCCGGCCCGTACCAGGACGAGACCCCCGGCCGCCTGGGCCTGGCCTCGGTCGAGACGCCCGACGACCGCACCATCACCTTCCGGCTCCGTGCGCCGCAGCCGGACTTCCCCTACGTCATGGCGCTGCCCTCGAGCAGCCCGGTCCCGGCGGCCAACGACACCGGTGCCGACTACGGCCGCGACCCGGTCTCCTCCGGCCCGTACGCGGTAGCCACGCGGGACGACGTCACCGGCATCGTGCTCGAGCGGAACCCGCAGTGGGACCCGGCGACCGACGAGGTCCGCACGGCCCTGCCCGACCGCGTCGTCGTGCGCACCGGACTCACCGGCGTCCAGCGCGACCAGGCGCTGCTGGCCGGCTCTGCCGACGTCGACATCTCCGGCGCTGGCATCCAGGCGCCGACGGTGGTCCGGCTCGGCGAGGACACCGGCGGCAACGTCCCGCTGGTCGACCGGATCGACGAGGTCACCACCAGCGTCGTCCGGCTGCTGGCGCTGCCGACCGACGTCGCGCCGTTCGACGACCCCGCCTGCCGGGCCGCGGTCGCCGCTGTCGTGGACCGCGCCGCGGTGCAGGAGGTGCTCGGGGGCCCGGCGGAGGCCGTGCGAACCTCCCAGCTGTGGCCGCGCGGCGTGGCCGGCGGGCCGGAGGAGACCGACCCGGCCGCCGACCCGGCCGCCGCCGAGGAGGCCCTGGCGGGCTGCGGCCGGCCGGAGGGCTTCGACACCGTGCTCGCCGTGCCGGACGCCCCGGCCGGCGTGGCCGTGGCCGAGGAGGTCGCCGGGCAGCTGTCCCGCATCGGCATCCGGGCCGAGGTTCGCCCGCTGGATGCGCCCAGCTTCTACGCCACCGAGGTCGGCAATCCCGACCGGGTCCGCGCCAACGGGATCGGCATCGTGCTGGCCACCTGGACCGCCGACTTCCCGACGCCCGGCTCCTTCCTCGTGCCCCTCGTCGACGGCCGGTCGGTCAGCACGGTCGGCAACACCAACTTCGCCCGGCTCCGCGACCCGGCCATCGACGGGCTCGTCGACGCTGCCCGCGCGGCCGCCGGCGACCCCGAGGCGGCCCGCGCCGCCTGGCGCGAGGTGGCGACGGCGGCCACCGCCAACGGCGCGTACGTGCCGCTGGCCGAGTCACGGGTGCAGCTCCTGGCCGGCCAGCGGCTGCGCAACGGCGTGGTGATGGGCCCCTACACCAGCTACGACCTGGCGACTGCCGGCGTTCGCTGACCGGGAGCCCGGGCCGGGTCGGTTCCCCGGTGCGGGACGGGCGGTCGGCTACCCTCGGGGCATGGTCGAGCTGGTCCTCAACGTGCTGCTGGTGCTCACCAGCGTGCTCCTCGTGGTGCTCATCCTGCTGCACCGCGGCAAGGGCGGAGGCCTGTCGTCGATGTTCGGCGGCGCGGTGTCCTCGCAGCTGTCCGGCTCCTCGGTGGTCGAGAAGAACCTCAACCGGCTCACCGTGTTCATCGGCCTGATTTGGACGGTCTGCATCGTCGGCTTGGGCATCCTGCTCAAGGTCTGACCGGCGGGAACGCCGGCACCACCAAGGTCGGAAGTCCTCTCCAACGCTCGCGACAGGGCCTAGACTGCCCCAGCGGCTGGTCGCCGCGCACCGCTGAGACGCACAGGGGGCACTCGTGGCTGGTGGAAACGCGATCCGTGGCACGCGGGTCGGCGCGGGGCCGACGGGGGAGGCCGAGCGCGGCGATGCCGCTCCACGCCGCCGGGTGGCGTTCTGGTGCGCCTCGGCGCACGAGACGCGGGTGTCCTTCGCCTCCGAGGCCGAGGTACCCGAGTTGTGGGACTGCCCGCGGTGCGGCCTGCCGGCCGGCCAGGACCAGGCGGCCCCGCCGCCGGCGCCGCGCACCGAGCCCTACAAGACGCACCTGGCCTACGTCCGTGAGCGGCGCAGCGACGCCGACGGCGACGCCCTCCTGGAGGAGGCGCTGGCCAAGCTGCGGTCCCGCCGCGGCGCCTGAAGAAGGACCCTCCTGCCCCGCACCACTCGTAGAAGGACCCCGTCCTCCCCACCCTTCGCAGGCTAAGGGCGGGGCCCGAGACAGGGCCGGCGGGACCCTGCAGGGGGGCGGCCGTCCTACACGGCTCCCCGCCACTGCGCGCTCGTGCAGTCCCAGTAGTCCGCAGTCGGCCGCGAGCCCGCCGGGGGGCGCCACGGCTCCGGCCACGGGCCGGACGCCGGCGGTGCCCCCGGGACGGGCGCTGGCACCGGTACCCGCACCAGGTGGTCGGTGCCCAGGAAGGCTAGGCGCAGGTCGGAGCTGAGCCCCTCGAACGGCGAGCGCTGCGAGCGGTGCTCGGCGATGGCCGCCTCGCGCCGGTCCAGCACCTCCCGCACGTCGAGGACGTCGGTCACCTCCCGGTCGGGCCGTCCGAAGGCGTCCGGGTCCAGCGCGTGGTACGCGTCGTCCCCGCGCTCGGTGCTGGTCTCGGCGAGCCAGCGACGCATCAGCAAGGTGGGGAGCGTGTGCTCCCACAGCGCTGGTCGTGGCTCCGGGAGGGTGCCCAGGGCCGCCTGCACGGCGTGGCGCACGTGCAGGTGGTCCCGGTGCCCGTCGGAGCCGTCGAGGACGACGACGACGTCCGGCCGCAGACCCGCCACCAGCCGCCGGAGCACCCCGGCCACCTCCGCCAGGGACGCCGCCACCAGGGTGCCGGGCGCGGCGGGGCCGTCGAAGCCGCTGTCGCGCCAGCCCAGCAGCTCGACCCGGGCCGCACCGAGGCGGGCCGCGGACCGGTGCAGCTCCGACTCCCGCAGCGCGCCGAGGTCGCCGCCCCCGGACACCCGGGCGTCGACCTGGCCGGCCTCGCCCCGGGTGGCGCAGGCGACGGTCACCTCGGCGC
>JALYNA010000212.1 GCA_030773455.1 Actinomycetota bacterium | reverse complement strand
GTCCAGCGGCCGGCCCCAGCGGTCGACGAGCGCGGCGAGATCGTCGCGCAGCGAGCCCTGGTCCGGCGGGACCTGCACCAGCGTGAACCGGCCCACCGCCGACCGGGCCATCGCCGCCATCGTGGGCCAGCGCCGGTAGATGCCGGCCTTGCCGGCCCGGGCACGCGCGGCGACGCGGTCGCTGTTGAGCTTGCCCCAGCCCTCGTCGGCCAGGATGTCGACGGTGACGGCGAGCAGCTGCTCGGAGAGTTCGGCGCTCAGCGGACGCCCGGGGGTGCCCCTCACGGTCCCGCCGGTTCGAGTAGACGTCACGACTCCATGGTCCCCTCCGGGTGGAGTCACCACAACGATCCGTGACCGGCGTTGCGCAACTTTGTTGTAACCGGCCACGCATCTCGCAACACGACATCGGAGGCTCCCCGCGCGCGGGGGATCAGGCTCCGGCCGCGCTCTGCACCCGGACGTGGAGGGTGGCGTCGTCGTCGACCAGCCGGCCGGCACTCCGCTCCTGCTCCAGCAGGCCGTCCCAGCGCTGCCTCCAGTCCGCGATGCCGGCCTGCGGCTCGGCCGCCGCCCGGAGCGCGGCCGCGTCCAGGACGCCGGTCTGCGTGTCCTGCAGGTGACCCAGGCCCGCGTCCCGCAGCACCCCTTCGGCCTCCTCGTCGGTCACCGCCCCCAGCGCCAGGTACACCTGGGTCAGGTCGTCGACGTCGACCACCCGCACCTTCGGCCGCTCGTCGGCGCCGCCCACCACCTCGACGATCACGTTGTCCTCCTCGTGGTGCTCCAGTATGGCCCCGTCCAGGGCACTGCCCCGAGCGTGCGAGGGGTGGGAAGGACGGGGTCCTTCATCAGACGTGCCACGGGAATCGGGAGAAGTCCGGATCCCGCTTCTCCAGGAACGCGTCGCGGCCCTCCACGGCCTCCTCGGCCATGTAGGCCAGCCGCGTCGTCTCGCCGGCGAACAACTGCTGGCCGACCAGCCCGTCGTCGAGCAGGTTGAACGCGTACTTGAGCATCCGCTGCGCGGTCGGGCTCTTGGCCACGATCCGCCGTCCCCAGTCCAGCGCGGTGCGCTCGAGCTCGGCGTGCGGCACCACCCGGTTGACCATGCCCATGCGGTGCGCGTCCTCGGCGGAGTACTCGTCGCCGAGGAAGAAGATCTCCCGCGCGTACTTCTGGCCGACCTGCCGGGCGAGGTAGGCCGAGCCGAACCCGCCGTCGAAGCTGCCGACGTCGGCGTCGGTCTGCTTGAACCGGGCGTGCTCGGCGGAGGCGAGGGTGAGGTCGGCGACGACGTGCAGGCTGTGCCCGCCGCCGGCCGCCCACCCCGGGACGACGCAGATGACGACCTTGGGCATGAAGCGGATCAGCCGCTGCGCCTCGAGCACGTGCAACCGGCCGCTGCTGCCCTGCGAGTGCTCGTATCCGTACTTTCCGCGCACCCGCTGGTCACCACCGGAGCAGAACGCCCAGCCGCCGTCCTTCGGGCTGGGGCCGTTGCCCGTGATCAGCACGCAGCCGACGTCGGTGGACAGCCGGGCGTGCTCCAGGGCGGTGATCAGTTCGTCGACCGTCTGCGGGCGGAAGGCGTTGCGCACCTCGGGCCGGTCGAACGCGATCCGGACGACGCCGGCGTCGACGGCCCGGTGGTAGGTGATGTCGGCGAAGTTGAAGCCCTCGACCGGCTGCCACGCGGCGCTGTCGAAGATCTCGGAGACGTCGTCGCGGGCGGTCATGGGCCGAACCTAACCCGGCGTGTGGGTCAGCCCAGACCCAGGCCGGACGTCGCGCCGCCGACCACCTCGCCCGTGGTGCCGGTGACGTCGCCGGCGGTGTCCTCGACGGTGCCGACCGGGTCCTGGACCACCCCGCCGACCTGCTCGCACGGGCAACTGCTGCCGCCGGAGTCGCTCCCGGTGCCGCTGCCGGTGTCCGAGCCCGAGCCGTCGTCGGCGGTGCCGGATCCCGGGCCGGCGGGCGCCTCTCCCGCTCCGGGACCACCCGCCTGCCCGGCCGCGGTCCCACCGTCCCCGATCCCGCCGCCCGCGGTCCCGCCGTCCCCGGTCCCGCCGCTCGGGGTCCCGCCGGATGTGATCCCGCCGCCCGCGGTGCCGCCGGTCCACGTGCCGCTCCCCGTGCCGCCACTCCACGTGTCGCCGCCCCCGGCGCCACCGGACGACGTCCCCGGGGAGGTTCTGCCGCCGGACGTGGTCCGGCCGTCCGCGGGCCCGCGGCCGGGCTGCGCGCCGGACGTCGTCCCGCTCCAGGACGTCGTCCCGCCGCTGCGGGGCTCCACCACCGCGGCGCCGTCCGGCTCGACCGCGGCTCGCTGGTCGCCGGCGGGGACGGCCGCGCCGCCCGGGGC
>JALYNA010000211.1 GCA_030773455.1 Actinomycetota bacterium | reverse complement strand
GCATGAGCGCGACGGTTCCGTAGAGCGCCGGGAACACCCCGCCCCGGTCGATGTCGCCGACGACGACGACCGGCAGCCCGGCTGCGGTGGCCAGCCCCATGTTGGCGATGTCGTCGGCGCGCAGGTTGATCTCGGTGGGGGAGCCCGCGCCCTCGCAGACGACCACGTCGAACCGGGACCGCAGGTCGGCCAGGCAGCTGAGCACCTGCTCCAGCAGCGCGGCCTTCATCGGCCGGTAGGACAGCGCGGTCACGTCCGCGACCGCCCGCCCCAGGACGACGACCTGGCTGGAGTCCTCGCCGCCGGGCTTGAGCAGCACCGGGTTCATCGCCGCCTCGGGCTCGACGCGGGCGGCGGCGGCCTGCATGACCTGTGCCCGGCCGATCTCCGCGCCGTCCATGGTGACCATCGAGTTGTTGCTCATGTTCTGGGCCTTGAACGGGGCCACCGAGACCCCCTGGCGCACCAGCCACCGGCAGATGCCGGCGGTCACCACCGACTTGCCGGCGTCCGACGTCGTCCCGGCCACGAGCAGGGCACCGCTCATCGGACGACCTCCGCCGTGATCATCGACGGGTGGCTGTCGACACGCCGGCGGCCGCCCACCAGACGCCGATGATCACGGTGTGCTGCGCAGCTCATGCCGGCGGCTGCCCCCAGCCGGCCTTCTCCTGCCCGGACAGCTCGGCGATCGCCTCCATGATGCGGTCGGTCACCACCCGGCGGGCCCGGCCGTTGCCGGCCATGCCGCGCTGCTCGGGGAAGGCCAGCGGCTTCCCGAAGGTGACCGTGACCCGGTGCGGGCGCGGCCAGCGGGAGTCGACCGGCTGCACGTGCTCGGTGCCGGCGACGGCCACGGGGACGACGGGGCAGTCGGCGGTGAGCGCCAGCCAGGCGACCCCGGTCTTGCCGCGGGCCAGCCGGCCGTCGCGCGAGCGGGTGCCCTCCGGGTAGATGCCGAACCCCTCCTCGCGGCGCAGCACGGCCAGCGCGGTGTCGAGCGCCTCCTGCGCGGCCCGGGACGTCTGCCGCTGGACCGGCATGGCCCCGAGCGCGGTGAACAGCGTCCGGGTCAGCCACCCGCCGACGCCCGGGCTGGTGAAGTACTCGGCCTTGGCCAGGTAGTGCACGCGGCGGGGGGCGGCCAGCGGGATGACCATGCTGTCGATGAAGGACAGGTGGTTGCTGGCCAGGATCACCGGGCCGGTGGCCGGCACGTTCTCCCGCCCCGTCACGTGCATCCGCAGCACGACGTGGAACAACGGGCGCAGCAGGAACCGGACGACCAGGTAGAGCACGCCGCGTTCCCCTCTCGGGTCGGGGACCACCGGCGGGTACCGGCGACAGCGGCATTCTCCCGTGCGCCCCGGGAGCGGTGGGCTCCCGGGGCGGACGGCGAGCTCTCAGGAGTGCGGGCGGGGCGGGTAGACGTCGCGGACCAGCGCCTGGATGTCCTCGGGCAGCCCGGCGTGCCCGGCCGCCGACTCCACGATGGCCACCGCCACGTCGCGCACCTTGCGGTGGGAGTTGCTCGAGATGTGCGCCAGCAGGGCGAAGGCCACCTGCTCACCGCAGTTGGTCAGCAGCATGAGGATGCCCTTGGCCTGCTCGATCGCCGCCCGGCTGCTCATCGCGGTGCGCAGCTGGGCCACCTCGGTCTCCAGGGCCAGCACGCGGTCCGCCTCGGTCCCGGCCGCACCGGGCCGTGGTGCCCGTGGGCGCGGCTCCACCGGCACCTCCACGAGCACGCCCTCGAGGGCGTCGACCGCCCCGGCCGCGTCGACGAGCGGCTCGCCGACCAGCACGGCGGTGCGCTCGCCCCCGCCCCGGCTGCCCAGCCGCACCCGCAGGGCGAAGGGCACGCCGGCGGTGCAGGCGGCGGCGACGGCGTCGAGGACCCGCGGCCGGTCGCCCGGGTGCAGCGACCGGACCAGCAGCTCAGCGCACGGCTGCCGGCCGTCGCGGGCGAGGCCGAGCAGCACGGCCATCTCCGGGGACCAGGTCCACGTGCCGGCGCGCCGGTCGTGGCGGTACCGGCCGGCCAGCCGCCGGGAGGTGGGCGTGCTGCGTTCCGGCTGCGCCACCGGCCGGGCCCGGGAGGGGGCGCTGCGGACCGGGACGGGGGAGGGGGGCGCTGTCATCTCGACTCCACGGGGTGCCGTCCGGTGCGGGCCCGGCCGGGGCGCCGCCGGCCGTGGGTTCGACCACCGCGGGATGCCGGTGACACCAGGCCACCGGCCGCTCCGTGTTCCTGGACCATACGGCGTCCCGCGGCGACACGCACCCCCCCGCGCTCGACGGTCCGCCGCCTTCCCGCGTGTCCCGCTCAGACGACCGTCGCCGGACGGGACGGGAGCCGCGCCGCGGCCGGCCGGCGGCGCGCGACGGCGTCGGCCCGGGCCAACAGCTCCACCG
>JALYNA010000210.1 GCA_030773455.1 Actinomycetota bacterium | reverse complement strand
CGCGCCGCATCCCGCAGCGCGTCGTGGATCCGGTCGGTGGTGCCGTCGGCGGCCCAGCGCTGGAAGTAGTAGTAGACCGTCTCCCAGGGCGGGAAGTCCTGCGGCAGCTGCCGCCACGAGCAGCCGGTCCGAGTCACGTACAAGATCGCCTCGACGATCCGCCGCCGCGGGTACTTGGGTGGGCGCCCGCCGCGGGTACCGCGCCCGCGGGTGCTGAGCACCGGTACCAGCGGCTCGATCAACGCCCACTGCGCATCGGTCAGGTCCGACGGATAGGCCGGGGAAGAGCCCATGCCTCACCCTCACCGACCCGGCCGCGTATGTCACCACCCTTACTCAACACGTTCTCAGAGCCTCGACAGTGAAAGGCCCCGGGCTCCTGACCTGCAGGAGCATCGGGGTGAGGCTGTGTCCGAGGGGCGACTCGCTACATACGCACACGGCTACGGCCGTGATCGACATGGCGGTCGACGGTCTCGCGGTGGCCCGGGCCGTGAGCAAGGCGCGAGGCCGGCGCGATCGGCAACAGGCCGGGCCTTGTCGCAGGCGACCGCGGGGCCGATGGTTGCCCCCTCGGCCTGGTTCGTGCGCTGGCGCGAGGCGATCGCGGTCCACGACCGTTGACGTGCGGGCCTTCGCACGGCGGGTCGAGTTCGACGAAACCGGAGGACTGCCCCCGATGAGCGAGTACCAGTACTACGAGTTCGTGGCGATCGACCAGCCGTTGACCCAGGACGAGCAGGCCGAGCTGCGGGCGATCTCGACCCGGGCCCTGATCACGCCCACCAGCTTCGTCAACCACTACGAGTGGGGTGACCTGAAGGCCGATCCGCGCCGGCTGGTCGAGGGCTACTTCGACGCGTTCCTCTACCTGGCCAACTGGGGGACTCGCCGGCTGATGTTCCGGTGGCCCGCCGGGGTGTTCGGCTCCCCGGCCACGGCGGTGCTGGAGCGCCATCTCGTCGGCGATTGTTCGACCGCCTGGACGACCGGCGGGTACGTGGTCATCGACCTGTTCGCCGAGGACGACGCCGGCGAGTACGACGACGACTGGCTCGACGGCTCCGGTCTGCTGGCCTCGATCGTACCGGTCCGCGCCGAGGTTATGGCCGGGGATCTGCGGTTGTTCTACCTGGCATGGTTGCTCGCTGTCCTGAACGGCGAGGTCGACGAGGACGAACTCGAGCCACCCGTCCCCCCGGGACTCGGCCGGTTGAGCGCGGCCCTGCGCATGGTGGTCGACTTCCTGCGCATCGGCCCCGATCTGGTTGCCGTGGCGGCCGAGCGCAGCGCTGCGGCCGGCGCCGACGACACGTCGGCCGAACTGGTCCGCTGGGTGGCGCAGCTGCCGGTGGAGAGCAAGGACGCGCTCCTGCTGCGGGTCGCCCGGGGCGACGGGCCCAAGATGCGCGCGGAGCTGTTGGCCGGCTGCCGGCGGATTGCTGCGCCGTTCGGGCCGGCGAAGAAGGCGGCCGGACAGCGGGAGAGCTGCTCGCGCAGTCCCGAAGGCGCCGTGAGGATCGGCAGCGGGCGGCCCGGGAAGAGGCCGCGCGGCGGGCTGCGGAGCGTCGTCTTGCCGCCGAACGCGCTCGCGAAGCGCACCTCACCGAGCTCGCGGCGCGGCAGGACCAGGCATGGAGCGAGGTTCTCCAGCTGGTCGAGCGACGCACAGCCGCCGACTACGACACGGCGGCGGCCCTGCTCGCTGATATGGCGGAGGTCTGCCGCCGGGAGGGAACCAGCGAGACGTTCGCGGCCCGGGTCGCGGAGCTGCGCCGGGAGCAGCGCCGCAAGATCTCCTTCATCCAGCGGCTCGACCGTGGCGGCGTGGTGTGACCTGACGTTGCACACCCACAGGGCCGCGCCCCGCGTCGCTCGTCACCGATGTCAGTGCTGGCTATCTGACCAGGCGCCGCGGGTCGGGGAAGCCGAGGCTGGTGTAGCCGGGAGCGCGCTTCGCCAGCGACGAGGTGAGGACGCCGGTCGCGACGTCGTGGTAGTCGTGCACCTCGGCGGTGGCCTTGCCCGGATGCGAGCGGAGAACACGGCCGGCGTACTGCACGAGGCGGCCCTTGAACGCGACGGGCGCGGCAAGAAACAGGGTGTCGAGCGCCGGGCAGTCGAAGCCTTCGCCGAGGTAGGGCCCGGTGGCGACGATGAGCAGCGGTGGCCCATCGGGTCGGGGATCGAGCTGGGTCAAGGCGGCGGTGCGGGCTCTGGCTCCCATACCGCCGCGGAGCACGACCGGATCGTGACCGTGCTCGCGCAATGCGGCGGCCAGGCGGTCGAGGTGCTCGGTCCACTGGGTCAGCACGAGGCAGTGCCGCCCTCGGCCAGGGCCGCGACCACGTCGTCGGTGATCTGGCGCGTGCGTGCGTCGTCGGCCACGAGCTCGCGGTAGACAGCAGCGATGCCGCCGGGCGCCGAAGGATCGGCGTCCCCGGTGTACCGGAAGCCGGTGGGGTGTACGTGCAGGACCGGCTCGGGAGCGGGCGCGTCCAATGACCGGCCACCAAGGGTGCCGAGCGGCGCGGGGACGAGGGTGTGGCGGACAGGGCCCAACTGGAGGGCGATGAGGTCGTCGAGCTGGTCACGCCGGTACGGGGTGGCGGTCAGCCCGAGCCACCGGCGGGCCGGGATCTGCCGGACGGCGTGCTCGAACGCCGCGGCGGGGACGTGATGGCACTCGTCGACCACGACCAGTCCGTAGCCGCGGGTCCGTTGGGCGACGTCGTCGTCCCGCGCGAGGGTCTGCAAGGTGCGACGTCGATCACCCCGGTGGTCCTGCTGCGCCCGCCGCCGCACTGACCAGCCTTGACACCCAGCAGTTCGCTGATCCGGGTCCGCCACTGGTCGGCCAGGGCCTTGCGGTCGACCAGCACGAGCGTGGACACGTCGTGGTGTGCGATCAGTGCGCAGGCCATGACCGTCTTGCCGGCCCCGGGTGGGGCGACCAGGACAGCGAGTTCGTGGTCGGCGAGGACGTCGAAGGCTGTCCGCTGCTCGGGCTCGAGTTCTGTGGCGAACCGGAAGCTCTGCGCATCACCGGTGGCCCGTCCGTCGTCGAGCTCCAGACGGCTGCCGGCCTGCTCGACCAGTGCGGTCAGCCGGTCCTGCAGACCGCGGGCAGGACCAGGTCGCCGGCGAGCGTCTCGTCATAGCTGCGCAGAAAGCGCGGCACGCCCCAGGTGGAGGCCCGCCGTCGCTGGCGTTCGCAGAAGGCCGGGTTGGGCATCGAGGCGGCGTGCTTGAGGGCGGCCAGCAACGCCGGCGGCAGGTCGGTGGCCTCGACGGTGATGGTGGCGCCCAGCCGTGCCCGGACGAAAGCGGGCGGCTGGACGGTGATCTTCGTGGAGGTGGGGGAGCGGAGCCGGTCGACCGCGGAACCGACGGGAACCTGGCCGAGCCGCTGCGCCAGCGGCCGACCTCCTTCGGCGACAGTCGCCCGAGGCTGGACAGGTAGGCCCACTGGTCCTCGTGCGGCTCGAGCGTGGCCATGTCCAGGAAGATCGTGGCTCCCCGACGCCGGGCGCACCCCTGCAGCGGGGCAGCGATCAAGTTGCCCAGACCACCGACTCCGACGACGTCCTGGGACGGGAAGAGCCGGTCGTAGCTAGCCAGGTCCATCCGCCCGCGCACGGCGATCGCCTCACGCAACAGGCCGCTCCCGACCTGGCGCGCAGTCGCCGGCGACCGGCCCGGTGAAGAACAGCCAGACGTGCGCGCCGAGGCCCGACCGGGACACCTCCAGCGCCGCAGGAGCCCCGGCCGCGCGGGCGGCCTTGAGATAGGCGAGCGCATCGAGCATCGCGGTCGGGCCGTCGAAGTCCGTGGCCAGCCAGGAGCAGCGGTCCCCGTCCAGCAGTGGATAGAGTCCCAGCTCCAGCTCACCGGAGAGATGGGCGGTGATCACCTCGTCCGTGAGCGGCAGGAACTCCCGTTTCGCAGCGGGGACGCCCTTGCGCCAGCCGCCCCGCACGGCCGGCACCCAGCCAGCGCGGCCTGAGCGCGTGTTCTCCCAGCGCAGCGCGTAGACGTCGGGCCGTGCGGCGAAGAGATCGGCGAAGAAGGCCACCTTCGCCCTCGCCGGAGAACCGACGTGCACCGGTCCCGGTTCGCCGTCGAAGATGCCGGTCTGCACGGGGCCCGGCGGGCGCGCCTGCCGCGGAGTCAGCTCCAGCAGGCGCAGCAGCCGAGCGTTCTCCGCCTGCAGTCGCCCGCTTCGTCCTGGAGCGCCGCGAGCTCGTCGTCCAGGGCAGCCAACGGCAGCATGGCCTGGTCCGCGGATCGGGACGGCGTCGCCACCACTCCATCCTGTCGCGGAGAGCGCGGATGGCGCCTCTGGCCCCGTAGGTGTATCACCGGTTTGACTGGTGTTACACTTAGCGAGTGCCGACCACTCGTCCGCGAATCCTGGTGACCGAGACCGACGAGCTCGCTGCCGCTCTAGACGCCGCCGCCACCCGATATCCAGGGCTCAGCCGGGCGCAGCTGCTCACTCGTCTTGCCCTGGAAGGTCACGGTGCTGCCCAGCAGGCGCAGAACGAACGCCGACGCCATCGGCTCGACGTGCTGCGGGCGCACAGCGGCAGCATGACCGGCGCCTACGGTTCGGACTACCTGAAACGCCTGCGTCAGGAGTGGCCGGCGTGATGGTGCTGGACGCCAGCGTCCTCATTGCCTACCTCGATGCCGAGGACGCTCAGCACAAAGCGGCGGAAACCCTACTCGCTCGCGAGATCGACGATGACTTCGCCGCCAACCCGCTCACGATCGCGGAGGTGCTCGTCGGCCCTTCCCGGACCGGCCGCCTCGACGCCGCGCGGTCGGCGCTGCGAGAACTCGAAGTCGCCGAGTGGCCGTTTCCTGCCAACACCGCTGTGCGGCTAGCCCGGCTGCGAGCTGATACGGGGTTGCGGATGCCGGACTGCTGCGTGCTGCTGGCCGCCCAGGATGCAGCTGCACGAGTTGCCGCCTTCGATGATCGACTGGTGCGGGCGGCCCAGAAATTGAGACTCGTCGCTCTGCGCTCGTAGCTGAGCGCCCGTGTGGCAGGTGTGCATCAGCCGGTGTAGGAGGGGGGACTCGGTACATACGCACACGCCTGGCTATCGCCCTCGACGAGGTGTCCACGTGGTCGATCACGGCTTGTGCCGGCCGCCGGCACGGCGAGGTAGCCGAGCCTCAGACAGCGTCCGACGGGAGCCAGCACCCGCCGGCCCGGTCGGCCCAGCCCCGGCGCGCGGCCGGGTTGCCCCGGCAACTGCGGTGGATGTCGGCAGTGCCACAGCCACCCGCGGCGCCCTGCACGGCTTCCCGGTCGTGCGCCGAGGCCGGTACGTGGCGTGGGTGAGTGAGTCGTCCGGGCCTGCCGAGCGAGGATCCGCACGGCACGCCGGCGGCCCCGCTCGACGGCGAGCCCGTCGACTCCTCCGCGCTCTACGACGCCCAGGCGCTGAGAGCGCTGCTGCGCGGCTGAGCGGCCACGGCGTCGGCCGGGTCGGACACCGCTCAGGTGGCGGGCGGCTGCTTCGTGTCGTTGGGCAGCTCCTGCGGAACACCCTCGGAGGGGGCTCGGTGCCGCTCCGGGTCCAGTTCCTTCGCCAGCTGCTGCTCCACCTCGGGCTCCTCCACGTCGCTCACCCCCTCGTGGTCCCCACCGTGGGGCCGGACCAACCAGGGACATCGGGTTCCCGGCCGGGCTGACGCCTGGGGGCGCGACCGTCCGGGTATCGCTAGACCTGCGGATGGGGGTCCTCGCCACGTGCCCGGGCGCGGGCGGCACCGGGCATCCCGGACAGCACCTGGTGCAGGTCGTCGAGCACCTCGAGCATCGCGTGCAGATCAGTCGGCATCCGGCGCAGTTCCGGGCCGGTGGGCAGGTCGTCGTCCACTGCCGAGACCATCCGCGGCACCCGGTCGGCCAACGCCGCCAGGTGCGCGGTCCGCTCCTCGGTGAACAGCACCGGCAGCCGCTCGAGCAGCGATGTCAGCGCTTCCGGCCCGGCCGCGGACAGTGCCCGGTCCAGGTGGAGGAAGACCCGGACGGCAGCCGCCACACGATCGTCGGAGGACAGTCCTTCGATCGACGCCAGATGGTCCTCGGCCAGCAGCCGGTCCAGGCGTGCACCCACCCGGCTCAGTCGCTCGTCGTGCAGGACCTCGTCGGCACGGTCGAGCAGGCGCCGCGCGCGGTCGTCGACGAGCAGGACGTCGAGACGGTCCAGCAGCCGCTCGACCCGCTCGTCGGCGGCCAGGCCCAGCAGTCGCTCGACCCGGTCGTCGGCAGCGATTTCCAGCAGGCGGTCCAGGCCCGGGTTCGACAGCACCCGTTCCAGGGCATCGCCCAGCCGGTCCAGCCGGCGGGATGACGCGAGCCGGTCGATCGCCTCCAGCGCTCGGGGCAGGAGGTCCGGACGCGACGCCAGCCCGCCCAGCGCCTGCGCCGTCGCCTCCACGCGGGCGAGGGTCAGCGCGGCGTCGAGCCGGTCGACGAGTCCGCCGACAGCGGCGGTCCGCTCCGGGGTCAGGACGGCAGAGAGCCGCTCGAGCAGCTCCGAGGCGGTGTCGATCACGGGTGGCACCGCCCGGGCCACGGACGGTGCGCGGTCGAGCAGCGCCATCGCCCGCGTCAGGACCTCGTCCACACGGGGCAACAGCGCCTCCACCCGAGGCAGGGCAGCGGCTGCTGACCGGAGGGCGTCGACGACCGAACGCGGGACGTCGAGCAGGTCAGCAGGAATGGGGAGCGGCAGGTGCACTTCCGGGCCGTACCCAGCGTGGCCGCGGTCACCTGTGGTGGGTCGCGTTGGATGTGCCGGGTGGACCGGGCAGCGCAACTTGCGAAACTTAGCGCGCACCGGGAGGGGACCGGACCGACCCTGGTGCTCCTTCCGGGCCTCGCCAGTCCTATCGGCGAGTTCGGCACGGTGCTGCCGGAGCTGGCCCGGCGGTACGACGTGCTGACGCTCGACCTCCCCGGCCAGGGCGGATCCCCCGCGCTGCCCGCTCCGCTGCGGCCCGACGTCCGGGCACTGACCGACGCCGTGGAGCGGGAGCTCGATCGGCAGGGGGTTCTCGTGGCACACGTGCTGGGGGTCTCCCTGGGCGGCCGCATCGCCCTGGAGCTGGCCCGACGCCACCGCACAGCGTCCGTGGTCGCCATCGCGCCGACCGGGCCGTTGACTCCGCCGGAGCGGGCGTACCAGGCGGCCATGCTCGTCGGCGCACGACTCGCCACCGCCGCCCTGGCCCCGGTGGCCGGCCCGCTGCTGCGCCTCGCCGTCCCCCGCACGGCCGTGCTGGGCTTCCTGCGGGCCAGGGGCTGGCGCACGCCGGCCGACGAGGCAGCGGCACTGATTCGTGAGTTCGCGACGGCTGCGGACTTCTGGCGGCTGCTCCGGTACGCCGTCCTGCCCGAGGCGACGCTGGACTACCGGATGGTCGACTGCCCGGTGGTCATCGCCCAGGGCACCCAGGACGTCCTCTCGGCCAGCCAGTCGGCGTGGTTGGCGGCCCTGGTACCGGGCGCCCGCTTCCGTCTGCTGCCCGTCGCCGGCCACAGCAGCATCGCCGACGTTCCGCACCGGGTCATCGGCCTGGTGGCCGAGGCCGTGGACGCTGCCGCTTCCCGGTGAGCGGTAGGGTCCACGGCCCACGCCGGCCGGCCTCGCGGGTCACCGGAGCAGGGGCTTGAGCACGAAACCGGCCACCGCGAGCGCCTCCGTGGCCAGCGGGATGCGGTTCACCAGCGGCTGTCGTCGCAGGGTCGTGTAGAGGCTGCGCGACCAGGCACTGGCGTCGAATCCGTCCCGGGCGGTGTTGTGGTGGTCCAGCGGAGCGAAAAGGTTGTCCGGGGCGTCGGCGGGCTTGGGCTTCCCCGTGTCGTGGGCCTCGAAACCGAACCGGACCAGGAGGGCGTCGAGCAGGCGGGGCGCCAGCTTCTCACCCAGGATGAGCGCCTTGGCCGAGCCGCCGACGACCAGGTCCCGGACGGGGTGCTCCGCTGCGTACAGGACCGCGTCCACCACCACGTCGGGCTGGTAGATCGGAGGGGGCGCGACGGGCTTGACGCCGATCTTGGTACGGGCCTGGTCGAACAGCGGCGTGTTGATCGTCGCGGGCATGATGTTCGTGACGCTGATCGGCAGGTTCTCGCGTCGCACCTCCGTCCGCAGCGTCTCGACGAACCCGTCGAGGCCGTGCTTGGAGGCGCAGTAGGCGGTCTGCAGCGGCACGCCACGCTTGGCCCCCATCGAGGAGATGTGGATGAGGGCTCCGCCCTTCCGCTTCAGGTGCGGGAGCGCGGCCATGGCGCCGTGGACCTGGCCCATGAGGTTCACGTCGATGACCCGCGAGAACTCCTCCGGTGTTGTCTCCTCGAACGGGGCGACCAGCAGGACCGCGGCGGCGTGCACCCACGTGTCCAGTCCGCCGTACTCGGTCACCGCGCGCTGTGCCACCCGCCGCATCTGGGCGGGATCGGTCACATCGGCCACCTCGGCGCAGGCCTGCCCACCGTCGGCCCGGATCTCCTCGACCAGGGACCGCAGCCCTGTCTCGCCCCGAGCGGCGACGACGACTTTCGCCCCCTCCTTGGCGAACCTGGCCGCGGTGGCACGACCGATGCCACTGGAGGCGCCCATCACGACGACGACCTGATCACGCACGAGCTTCAACACTGGCTGCGGCATGGCACTCCCTTACCCGGTGGCCCGGTCCTGATGGGCGCGTGGCGCAGATATGGCACGAACGACAGTGGGCGACGCCGCACGCCGGCTCGATAGGCGAGGACCGCCACGTGCGACATGCACCGTCGGGTGTGCCTGGTGCCATGCGGGCAGCCGATGTCTGGCGCCGGCTGCCGGCTGGGTAGGGGCCGGGAACAGCCACGTCGAGGGAGCCCCATGAGCCAGGACCAGTACTCCACCCAGGACCCCACCGCGCAGCACGTCCAGCCCGACGCGCTCCCCGCGCAGGAGATCGAGCACCCGGGCCTGGAGTCCGACATGGACGTCGAGCCGGACTACGGCGCGTCGACCTATCGGGGCAGCGGCCGGCTGGAGGGGAAGCGGGCCCTCATCACCGGGGGTGACTCCGGCATCGGCCGCGCGGTCGCGCTGGCCTACGCCCGGGAGGGCGCCGACGTCGTGATCTCCTACCTGCCCGAGGAGGAGGACGACGCCCAGCTGACCGCCGGCGTGGTCCAGGACGCGGGACGCCGGGTGGTCACCGCGCCCGGTGACCTGAGGGACGAAGCGTTCTGCCAGGACCTGGTCGGGCGCACCGTGTCCGAGCTGGGCGGACTGGACGTGCTGGTCAGCAACGCCGCCTACCAGATGACGATCGGGGGCATCGGGGACCTGAGCACCGAGCAGCTGCTACGGACCTACTACACGAACGTCTTCGCCACCTTCTGGCTGTGCAAGGCCGCCGTGCGGCACATGCAGCCTGGCTCGAGCATCATCATCACGACCTCGATTCAGGCCTACCAGCCCTCACCTTCTCTGCTGGACTACGCCTCGACCAAGGGCGCGCTGGTCAACTTCACCAAGGGCCTCGCCGAGGAGCTCGGGCCCAGGGGCATCCGGGTCAACACCGTCGCACCCGGACCGATCTGGACGCCGTTGATCCCGGCGACCATGCCGGCCGAGCAGGTGGGCTCCTTCGGCGCGGAGACCCCCATCGGCCGCGCCGGGCAGCCCGCCGAACTGGCCCCCGCCTACGTCTTCCTGGCCTCGCAGGAGTCCAGCTACATCACCGGTGAGCGTATCGGCGTCACTGGCGGGATGCCCATGCCGTGATTTCGAGTCGGCCTGGGATCGCGCTCGGCCGCGGTGCTCGTCGGGCGGACGAGCGCCCGAGCGCCCGTGACCCCGGGACGCCGCCTGCCGGAACGGTTCTGGTCGAATAGGGCGGTCGGGCGGCGGCTCCCGTGGCGCCCGCTGGGAACGGGGCCCCCGCGATTCCTCCGGACGCGGACCGCCTCCCTCAACGAGGCGGAAGCAGCCCTGCACGAGGAGCGGTGGGGGACCGCCGCGGACCGGCTGGTGTTCATGCTCACCAGCGGTGTGCCGGCCGGGCGGCCACAGATCCTGCTCCTCCCCGGCCTGGGCTCCGTCGGGTACCTGGAGGAGGCGTTGGTCGACATGGAAGCGCCCCGGGCGCCTGACCTGCAGCCATCCCGGGGCGATGCCGTGTCCGAGGGGCGACTCGGTACATACGCACACGACTCCGATCGCCCCGACCGGTGGGTGTCGTGTGAGCAGGGGTGACCGGGCGCCTCCGGAGTCCGGGGTGGCACGTCGATGGCCCGGTGTCGATCCACCCGACAGGTACCCGGCCCTGGCCTCCCGAGTCCCGCGTGATGCTCGCCGGGAGGAGAGGCGCCTGCGCGCCGGCCAGGTGACCACTGCGGTTCGTCCCCTCCGCCGGTGCCGGTTCCGACACCACCGGTCTGCTGGTGCCCTTCGAGGATCGTGACGGTCCTCGATCAACGTCCCCGAGACGTCCCGGACAGCCGGCGTCGACACCTGTCTCGCCGCTTGCCGGCGGCCCTCCAGAGCTCTCGTATCGTCCTTCGGCATGCAACCCTCGGCGTCGGTCGACTCGGTCCGCGGCTGGGTGATGGTCACCGCGGCGTTCGCGGCGATGTTCGCGTCGTTCGGGATCGCCTATTCCTTCGGCGCGTTCCTTGAGCCGATGGCGGAGGAGTTCGGAGCCAGTCGCGGCACCACGTCGGTCTTCTTCGCCCTGACCTCGCTGACGTACTTCGGCCTCGGCGCCGTCAGCGGCGTTGCGGTGGACCGCTACGGCCCTCGTCGCGTGCTGCTCGTCGGTGGGATCGCCCTCGGCGCCGGGCTGGCGGCGACCTCGCAGGCCGGTGAGCTGTGGATCGGACTGGTCACCTATGGCTTGGGGGTCGGCATCGGGGTGGCCTGTGCCTATGTCCCGATGGTGGCTGTCGTCGGCGGGTGGTTCGAGCGTCGGCGCACGCTCGCGATCGGGGTGGCGGTCACCGGGATCGGTCTGGGCACCCTCACCGTCGCGCCGCTGGCCGCTGCGCTGATCGGCGAGCTGGGTTGGCGCGACACCCACCTCCTGCTCGGCGTGGCCGGCGCAGCGGTGCTCGTGGCCTGCGCACTGGTCGTCGATCGGCCGCCGGTGCGGGTCGGGCCGGCGGCGCTGACGCTCGGTGAGGTCGTGCGGAACCGCGACTACCGGCGGCTGTACCTGGCGTCGGGCCTCATGGCCGTCGCGCTGTTCGTGCCGTTCGTGCACCTGCCCGGGTACGCCGAGGAGGCCGGGGTCGACGAGGTCGCGGCGGCGGCGCTGGTCGGAGTGATCGGCGCCGCGAGCACCGCCGGTCGACTGGTGCTCGGGGTGGTCGCGGCGAGGACCGGTCCCTTGCGGGCCTTCCAGGGGTGCTTCCTGGCCATGGGCGCGAGCTTCATGCTGTGGGGCCTCGGTGGCAGTTACGGCCTGCTGCTCACCTTCGCCGTCGTGCTGGGTGTCGGCTACGGCGGTTTCGTCGCCATCGGTCCCGCAGTCGTCGCCGAGCGCTTCGGCACCACACGCCTGGGTGGGCTGCTGGGGATGCTCTACACCAGCGCCGGGCTCGGCTCGGCTGTGGGCGCTCCACTGGCCGGTGCGGCTGTCGACGCCTCGGGTTCCTACGGCCCCGCCATCGCCGGATGCCTCACGCTCGGGCTGGTCGCCTACCTGACCGTGCTCAGGGTCGGCCACTGAGCAGTACCGCGGCGCGCCGTGTCGCTTTGACCGAACGCGCCGTTGAGGTGGCCCGGCTCGCCGGTGGGATCGAGGCCGGCGTGAGGCTTGGTGTTCCCGAGGATGAGCTGCTGCGGGCCGCAAACTGAGCCAATCCTTACTCACGAGCCCCGCTTCGGCGAGTAGATCCGGGAACACCTTTTGGCGTTTTCTTCCTACGCTTTCCACGCAGATGAAGCCGCTGTCGTGGAGGTTCTTGTCGTGGCGTTGGGTGCGGTCATGGCGTTCTGGGGAACGTCGTTCCTGCTGGTGATCACCCCCGGTGCGGACTGGGCGTACATGATCACGACGGGCCTGCGGGGCCGGTCGATCGTGCCGGCCGCCGCCGGACTGCTGTTCGGCTACCTGCCGTCGTGGCGGCCGGGGTCGCGGTCCTGATCGCAGGCTCACCAACGCTGCTAGGTGCGCTCACCCTTGCCGGTGCGGCCTACCTGATCTGGCTCGGCGTGAACACCGTGTTGCACCCGGCCGAGCCGACCCAGGCCGAGGACGGCAGCGCTGAGATGTCCTGGTGGCGGCAGGCGCTCAAGGGCGCGGGGATCAGCGGCCTGAACCCGAAGGCGCTGACTCTCTTCTTGGCCCTGCTTCCGGCGTTCGGGGACGCCACGTCGGCCTGGCCGATGCCGGCGCAGGTCACGGTGTTCGGACTGGTGCACATCCTCAGCTGCGCTGTCGTGTACAGCGGTGTGGGCGCGGGTGCCCGGGTGGTCCTGCGGACCCGGCCGTCGCTGGCTCGGGCGGTGTCGCGCTTCTCCTGGGCCGCGATGGTGGTCATCGGCGCCCTGCTGGTCGTCCACCAGTTCGCCGGCTGACGCACCGCATCCATGCGGTTGTCGGCCAACCCGGGTCGGGGGTGGCCGACCGCCGTCACGGACGCCGCCGCGGGTGCCACCCCCGGCCACCCGGCCGGCCCCATCGCCAGCCCGCGAGCGCACGCTCCCGGTGCAGCAGGGTTGACCATCGCCGATGATGAACCATCATTCGACCTGAATCAGCGTTCAGGAATGACAGGAGACGCCGCGGTGGATGGGGAAGGTCAGACCCTGAGCCGGAGCCCCCGGGTCGCCGCGCGCCAGGCCGAGGCACGGCGCCGCATCCTGGAGGCGGCGCGCACCGTGGTCAGCGAGCAGGGGTTCGCCGCGGCGCAGGTGGCCGTCGTCGCCTCGATCGCCGATGTGGCGACCGGGTCGATCTACCGGCACTTCCCGTCGAAGGCGTCGTTGTTCTCGGAGATGCTCCGCCAGGTCTGCCGCCGCGAGCTGGAGGTGGTCTGCGCCATCCTGGAGGAGGACGGCCGGAGTGCAGCCGAGCGGATCGGCGACGCCGTCACGACCTTCGTCGACCGCGCACTGCGCGGCGGGGGCCTGTCCTACGCCGTGATCGTCGAGCCGATGGACCCTGACATCGACCAGGTCCGACTCGATGCCCGCGCCGGCCTCGCCGCCGCCTTCGCCCGCGTCATCGCAGACGGCATCGCCGCCGGCGAGCTGGGTGACCAGGACCCGCACATCCGGGGCGCGGCCATCGTCGGCGCGTTCCTCGAGGGCGTCGTGGCACCGCTCGCCGCGCGTCCGGTCGACGCCGCCCGCCGCGACGAAGTCGGCCGCGAGATCGCCGCCTTCTGCCAGAACGCCGTCACCGGGGCCGCCATCTCTCGCGGCCCCGGCACCTGACACCCAGACCCGGCACCTGATCCGGCACCCGAGAGCCCGGCGGGCGACACCGGTGGGCGAGGAAGGAACCGCAATGATCCTCACGACCAGCGAGCAGCACACCGACGCCCTCTCCGGTGACGGCTTCACGCGTCAGCGTCCGATTCCGGAGAACCTGGTGCCGGACCTGAACGACGTGAACGCGTTCGACCGGGACAAGGTCGCCACCGGCGTCATCGCCCGCTACGCGCCCTGGGCCCGGGAGCGGGCCAGCGAGCTCGGCTCGCGCGTGTGGGACCCGCAGGTCCTCAAGGCGGCCCGCGACGCCCAGCGTCACACCCCCGAGCTGCGGACCCTCGACCGCGTCGGCAACGAGATCTACGACGTCGACTTCCACCCGACCTACCACGAGCTAATGAGCCTCGGCTTCGGCTCCGGCGTGCACTCCCTGGCGTGGACGGCCGACGAGCCGGGCGCGCACTCGGCGCGCGCGGTCCTGTCCTACCTGTGGAACCAGATCGACGGGTCGACCGCCTGTCCGATCGGCATGGCCTACGCCTCCATCCCGGTGCTGCGCAGCCAGCCCGAGTTCGCTCCGTTCGCCGCAGCGCTGGCCGCGGAGGCCTACGACCCCGCCGACGTCCCGATCGGCCAGAAGAAGTCCTCGGGCACGATCGGTTACTTCATGACCGAGAAGCACGGCGGCTCGGACCTGCGGGCGAACGTCACGGTCGCCCGCCCCGTCGGGAAGCGCGGACCGGGTGAGACCTACCTGGTCAACGGCCACAAGTGGTTCGCGTCGGTGCCGATGTCGGACGTCTACCTCACCGTCGCGCAGACCGAAGGCGGGGTGTCCTGCCTGCTGATTCCTCGGCGGCTCCCGGACGGCCGCCTCAACAACATCAAGATCAACCGGTTGAAGGACAAGCTCGGCAACAAGGCCAACGCCTCTTCCGAGATCGAGTACCACGACGCCGTCGCCTACCTCGTCGGGGAGGAGGGCAAGGGCATCCGCACCATCCTGTCCTCGGCCGAGTACACCCGCCTCGACTTCGCCGTCGGCTCCGCGGGCCTCATGCGCGCCGCCCTGTCCCAGGCACTGCACTACAACGACTACCGCACCGCCTTCGGCGCCCCACTCTCGCAGCTGCCGATCCAGGCACCGGTGCTGGCCGACCTCGCCCTGGAGTGGGCCGGCGCTGCCCACCTCGGCTTCCGCGTCGCCCACGCCGAGGACCACCAGGGCGACGTCTTCGAGGCCCTGGTCAGCCGACTGCTCACCCCGGTGGCGAAGTTCTGGAACTGCCGCCGCGTCCCCGGCGTCACCGAGGAGGTCATCCAGTCCATCGGCGGCAACGCCTACATCGAGGAGCACCCCTGCCCGCGGTACTACCGCGAGGCCCCACTCAACGCGATCTGGGAGGGCACCTCGAACATGATGGTCATGGACGTCGGCCGCGTCCTGGCCCGCCAGCCGAAGGCACTCGAGCCCGTCCTCGACGAGATCCGCCCGGTCGCCGGCGAGCACCCGCTCCTGGCCGCGGCGCTGGCCCAGATCGACGAGCTCATCACCGCCCCCGAGGACACCACCCGCTACCTGGTCACCAAGATCGCGCTCGCGGTCCAGGGCAGCCTCCTGGTGCAGCGCGCCCCCACCGTTGTCGCCGACGCGTTCATCGCCTCGCGCCTGGGCACCGGCTGGGGCCCAGGGTACGGCACCCTGCGCGGCGTGGACTACCAGGCGATCATCGACTACGCCCGGCTCGACTGACGCACCACCTCGTCCGATGGGCGCTGCGCTCGTCGCAGCGATCGGCGCCTAGCCGGCCACCGCCGGCCGGGGGAGGCGCCGCCGCTGGTCGACAGCGCACCCCCGGGGGCGACGCACCGGAGATGACGCGGCCACTCCGGTCCCCCGGGCCGGCCGTGACCAGCGCCCGATTGGTGGAGAGAGTCCGCTGCCGATCGGCGCAGCGGCTGTCCGGGCGGTGCTGCGCCGCGCCGAACAGCGGATCTCCTCGCTTCGCAGGTACTCGGCGACGGCCCCGGTCGGGTCCGTGGCTACGCCGACCGCGACGGCGAGATCTGGGCCGGCGTCGATTGGGGTGCGGGTGACCTGCGGGGTGTCGATCGGCGTCTTCGGCGTGTCCGTGGACCACAGCTTGCCCCACTGCATGTAGTGCAGGGTGTGGCCGCGGACGCCGGGAAGAGCGGCGCCCACCCGGAACGAGGGGCCGGGCGCGATCAACGTCCCAGTGCAGATCGGTGGGGTCGTGGTGCATCCCGGTGACGTGGTCCGCGGGGACGCCAGCGGCGTCGTCGTCGTCCGCGCGAACACCTCGACACCGTGATTGCGATGACGCGCACGGTCCAGCAGCGGGAGACCGCATGGCGGCAGGCCCTGGCGGACGGCGCCGGCATGGCGGCAGCGACCGGGGCGGACGCCCTCATCGACGAGCGTCGCAGCGCGGCCGGGCCTCCACTCCCGTGAGAACGCACCGGCGACTCAAAGTGACCCCTCGTGGCCGAGCAAGGAGGAGAACTCGTCGTCGATGCCGCCCTCGCGGTAGTGCAGGTCGGTGTGGCAGACCCCGCACGCTTGGACGTCGACCACCGCTTCGCCGGGCCCGGGGTCGGGCACGATGATCGTCTCGATACTGACCGGTGCTCCCTTGCTGTGGGCGACGACGCCCCTCACGGTGTACGGCATGCATGGTCAGGGACGCGAAGGACCGCAATGCGGTCGGCGTCCCCGTCCTCCTCTCACGTTCATGCGCGCGGTGTCCCGTCCGCGGTCGGGGCGAGGTGGCTCCCGGCGCGATGGGACCGGCGGACACGTTCCAGACAGCGGAGTGGCTGCCGGTCTCGACCTTGCCGGGGCGTTGAGGGCGACAGCGGGGCCCAGCGGGAGTCCAGGTGGTTCGCTGTCAGTCGAGTGCAGCGAACAACAGGCCGCCGATCATCGCCATGTTCTTGTGGAACTGCGTGCGTTGCAGAGAAGCGCGGTAGGCGTCGAAGCCGAGCACGGCGTAGGTCGATCCGGTGAGGATGCGGCCGGCGATACGGAGCGAATTGAGCACGTAGTAACCCCTATCGGGGGTGTGGTCGGTCGTTCAGTCGATGAGGTCGAGGGTGGCGCCGATGATCGAGTCGGTGTCGAGGCCGTGGTATCGGTAGACGGCGTGGAGGTCGCCGGACTGGCCGAAGCGGGTGACGCCGAGGTGGGTGGCGGGGACGCGGTGGATTCCGGCGAGGAAGGCCAGGGTGTGCGGGTGGCCGTCAAGGACGGTCACGAGGGGTGTGGCGCGGTCCGGGCTCAGGACGCAGTCGAGGATCCAGTCCGGGGCGTCGGTCAGGCCGCGGCGGGCTTGCACCGCCTGGAACAGGAGTCCAGGGTTGGTGACGACGACGACGTCGGCGGCGAAGCCCATGTCCTCCAGCCGGTCGGCGGCAGCCAGGGTTTCGGGGACGAGGGCGCCCATCGACGCGAGGGTGACCGCGGGGCGGGTGGAACGCCGCAGCGGGTAGCCGCCGGCGACGACGTTGCGTCGGCGGCGTTCACGGGCGGCGGGGTCGGTGGGGACGGCGGCCAGTGCCTGGTCGACCGGTCGGGTGGACAGCCGCAGGTAGGCCGATCTCCCGCCGGGCCGACCGAGCTGGGCCAGTGCGGCGAGCAGGCACCACTCGGTCTCGAGGGCGAAGGCGGGTTCGTAGGACAAGCAGTCGGGTTGCTCTAGGCCGATCGAGGGCGTCTTGATCGACTGGTGGGCACCGCCCTCGGGGGCGAGGGTCACCCCGGACGGGGTGCCGACGAGGATGGACTGGCCGCCGGCGTAGATGCCGAACGACCAGGGCTCCAGGGCCCGTTCGACGAACGGGTCGTACATGACGCCGATGGGCAGCAGGGGCTGGCCCCAGCGGCTCCAGGTGGCACCGAGCTCGCCGAGCAGGCCGACAAGGTTCGTCTCGGCGATACCGAGCTCGATGTGCTGGCCGGTGGGCTTCTCCCGCCAGTGCAGGATGGTCTCGGCGTCGTCGGCGAACCAGTTCGTGCGCTCGGCGTGGGCCCAGATGCCGACCTTGTTGACCCAGCCGCCCAGGTTGGTGCTCGAGGAGACGTCGGGGGAGACGGTGACGATCCGCCGTCCGGCGTCGGGGGCGGCGCGGTTGAGGTCGAGCAGGGTGCGGCCCAGCGCCGCCTGGGTGGTGGCCACACCGTGGGGGGTGCGGCCCAGGTCGCCGGGCACGTCATAGCGGGGGAGCGGCGGGATCGGGTCGCGGTGCAGCCGGTCGGCCACCGCCGCGCAGCTGACCGCCTCGGCGCTGCCCTCGGCGAAGCGCTGCCACGGATGCGCCGGGTCGGTG
>JALYNA010000209.1 GCA_030773455.1 Actinomycetota bacterium | reverse complement strand
GCGTCGGACTCCGGTCCGGCGCCCCTCGCGGCGTTCTGTGACCGTCCGGTGACCGGTCCTGACGGCTGGGAGGCGCCGCAGGGCTGCGTCAGCGGTCGTGGTGTGCGACGGCTGGGCGTCCTGCCGGCGGGTGATGTGCAGCCGTGGCCTGTTTTGCGCGCGGAAGGCGCCGCGGCTGCACATCACCTCCCCCGAGGCTGTGGACGTGTGACCGCTGGGACACCTGCGGCCGCACCCCCACACGCCGGGGAGCCGACACCCGGATTTCTCGTACAATTCTCCCGTCCACACCCGGTGGGCCGTCCCCGTGCAGGTCAGGTGCGGGATACGGGTGACGGCGCCGCGGTGTCCCCCGCTGGCTCCACATGTCGACACGTCTGTGTCCACCGACTTGTCCACAGGTTGTGCAGAAGCGCGCCCACAGCGGTGTTGGACTGGTCCGTCCGCACTTCCTAACGTCCTCCCCGACCCCGCGACCGCCCGAACTGTCGGAGCCCCGGGGTAGGAACGTCTCGAACAGGAGTTCGAGACAGGTGTGCAGCGTTCTGGTGCTCCCCCACCAGGCCCCGGCGATCGCGCCGGGGCCTGTGCGCGGGCGCGCCGTGAGTGGATGGAGGACCCACCGTGGCGGTGGCCGACGACTTCAGCCGACCGACCCCGACGGCGCCGCAGTACGACCGGCAGCCGCCGCAGGACGTCGCGGCGGAGCAGTCGGTGCTCGGCGGCATGCTGTTGAGCAAGGACGCCATCGCCGACGTCGTCGAGGTCCTGGCCGGCCCGGACTTCTACCGGCCGGCGCACCAGGTGATCTTCGACTGCATCCTCGACCTGTACGGGCGGGGTGAGCCGGCCGACGCGATCACCGTCGCCGCCGAGCTCAACCGCACCGACCAGCTGTCCAAGATGGGCGGCGCGGTCTACCTGCACACCCTCATCCAGTCCACGCCGACGGCGGCGAACGCCGGGTACTACGCGGCCATCGTGGCCGAGCAGGCGGTGCTGCGCCGGCTGGTCGAGGCCGGCACCCGCGTCGTCCAGCTGGGCTACGGCGCGGCCGGGGGCAAGGGCGACGTCGACGACATCGTCGACCGCGCCCAGCAGGAGATCTACGACGTCACCGAGAAGCGCATGAGCGAGGACTACTCGCGCCTCGAGGACATCCTGCAGCCGACGATGGACGAGCTGGACGCCATCGCCTCCCGCAGCGGCACCGCCCGCGGCGTCCCCACGGGCATCCGCGATCTCGACGAGCTCACCAACGGCCTGCAGGCGGGCCAGATGGTCGTCATCGCGGCGCGTCCGGGTGTCGGGAAGGCCCTGGCCCTCGACACCCCGATCGCCACGCCGAGCGGCTGGACGACGATGGGCGACGTCGCGGTCGGTGACCAGGTGATGGGCTCGGACGGACGGCCGACGACGGTCGTGGCGGCCACCGAGGTCATGGTCGGCCGGCCCTGCTACGAGCTGCACTTCTCCGACGGCTCGGTGATCGTCGCCGACGCCCAGCACCAGTGGCTGACCGAGAGCCTGGCCGGACGCGAGGGCTCGGCCGTGGTCCGAACGACCGAGGAGATCTCGCGGACCGTCCGCGCCGAAGACAGCGACACGCCGTTGCACGCGGTGTCGACGGCCGCGCCGTTGGTCCTGCCGGAGGCGCGGTTGGCGCTGCCGCCGTACGCCGTCGGCGTGGAGCTCGGTGCCCCGTCCGCAGCCGAGCGCGCGGAGCTGGATCCGGAAATCGCCATGTACGTCCACGGCGAGGCCGCAGGGCAGCTGGACGTGTCTGCGCTGACGACTGTCGGCGGCACCGGGCGGATCCCGGCCGAGTACCTCCGGGCGTCGATCGCCCAGCGTCGCGCCCTGCTCGCCGGTCTGCTCGACGCCGGTGGCACCGTGTCCGACTCCGGTGCCGTGCAGTTCGCTGTGCCCGATCCCGACCTACGCAGTGACGTGCGCGAGTTGATCGGGAGCCTGAGCCACCGCGTCCAGCTCGTCGACGGGGAGACGCTGACCTTCGTCACCGACAAGGAGGTCTTCTGGCTGCAACGCAAGAAGCTCGCCCACAAGGAGCAGGCCACCGACAGGCCCGGTGGGCGCGGCGTCCGCTTCATCACTGACGTGCGGCCGATCACCAGCGTGCCGGTGCGCTGCGTCCAGGTCGACGCCGAGGACCACCTCTTCCTGGCCGGGCGCAGTTTCATCCCGACCCACAACTCGACGCTGGGCCTGGACATCGCACGGTCGGCGACGGTGAAGCACAACCTGCCGGCGGCCATCTTCTCGCTCGAGATGAGCAAGCACGAGATCACCATGCGTCTGCTGTCCGCGGAGGCGAAGGTGCCGCTGCACCACATGCGCGCCGGCACGCTGTCCGACGAGGACTGGTCAAAGCTGGCCCGCCGGATGGGTGAGATCGCCGACGCGCCGCTCTACATCGACGACTCCCCGAACATGACGATGATGGAGATCCGGGCCAAGGCGCGGCGGCTCAAGCAGCGCAACGACCTCAAGCTCGTGGTCATCGACTACCTCCAGCTCATGACGTCGGGCAAGCGCGTTGAGAGCCGTCAGCAGGAGGTGTCGGAGTTCTCCCGTGCCCTCAAGCTGCTGGCCAAGGAACTCGAAGTGCCCGTCATCGCGATGAGCCAGCTGAACCGTGGGTCCGAGCAGCGGCAGGACAAGAAGCCGATGCTGTCCGACCTTCGCGAATCCGGCTGCCTGCCGGCCGAGACCCGCGTCCTGCGGGCCGACACCGGCGCCGAGACGACGATGATCGAGCTGTTCGAGAGCGGGGCGACGGACGTCCCCGTGTGGGCCCTGGACGACAATCTGCGCTACGTCCGCCGGCACCTCACCCACGTCTTCTCCACCGGCCGCAAGCCGGTGCTGCAGCTGACGACCTCGTCGGGCAAGACGGTCCGGGCGACGGCCAACCACCCGTTCCTGACCTACGACGGTTTCCGGCCGCTCGGCGAGCTGGCGCCGGGCGACCGCATCGCCGTCCCCCGGCACGTGCCGGCGCCGGATCGGATGACGGTCTGGGAGGACGAGAAGGTCGTCCTGCTGGCCCATCTGATCGGCGACGGCAGCTTCGTCGAGCGTCAGCCCCTGCGCTACGCCTCCATCGACGAGGAGAACCTGCGAGCCGTCACCACGGCGGCGCTGCACTTCGGCGTCGTGGCCGTGCGGGACGACTACGCCGCCGTTCGCTGCACCACCCTGCGGCTGCGCGCTCCGTTCCCACTGACCCACGGCCGGCGGAATCCGATCGCGGCGTGGCTGGACGAGCTCGGCCTATTCAGGCTGCG
The DNA here is from genome assembly GCA_030773455.1 of Actinomycetota bacterium. Taxonomy (GTDB): domain Bacteria; phylum Actinomycetota; class Actinomycetes; order Mycobacteriales; family Geodermatophilaceae; genus Geodermatophilus. Next base: position 3,091 of record JALYNA010000209.1, on the reverse strand, counting down.
CAGCCACGAGAAGTTTGTGCCGCCGCCGGTGTTCTCATTGCCCAAGAAGCAGATAGCGCTCTTCCTGCGCCATCTCTGGGCCACCGACGGTTCCGTCACGGTGAACAAGAGTGGACGTGGCGGGCGGGTCTACTACGCCTCCACGAGTCGCCGGCTCGTCGACGACACCTCGCGGCTGCTGCTGCGCTTCGGCATCTCCTGCCGCGTTCGCCGGGTGAAGAAGAGCGGCTACCGCGACGGCTGGACGCTCGACATCAGCGGTTGTGACGACCAACGCCGCTTCCTCGGTGAGATCGGCGTGCACGGCGCCCGCGGGGCGGCGGCCGAGCAGCTGCTGGAGATCGTCCGGAAGCTGTCGGGTAACCCCAACGTGGACACCGTGCCCGTGCAGGTGTGGGAGCGCGTGCGGGCGGTGCTGGAGGAGAAGGGCATGAGCCACCGGGCGTTCGCCACCGCCATGGGCTCGGCGTTCTGCGACAGCACGATGTGGAAGCACGCCCCTAGCCGGGAGCGCCTCGGGCGCATCGCGGCCGTCCTCGACGACGCCGAGCTGGAGATCCAGGCGGTCAACGACGTCCTCTGGGACCAAATCGTCTCCATCGAGCAGGGGGCGGACGAGGAGGTCTACGACGCCACGGTGCTCGGCGGGCACAACTTCGTGGCGAACGGGCTGGCGACCCACAACAGCATCGAGCAGGACGCCGACATGGTGATGATGATTCACCGCGAGGACATGTACGAGAAGGAATCCCCGCGGGCCGGCGAGGCCGACATCATGCTGGTGAAGCACCGTAACGGCCCCACCGCGAACGTCACCGTCGCCTTCCAGGGCCACTACAGCCGCTTCGTGGACATGGCCAACTGACCCAGCGGTGAGCGCCAGAGGCCCGGAGTGCTGGACGCTCCGGGCCTCTCGCGTGCCAGGCCGACGCCGGACGGTCTCGCGTGCGTACTGCTGGACGCCCCGGTGTTCCACGTGAATCGAGCGCAAGTCCTGGCCGGGGCGAGGTCGGTGCGGCGGGCCGACGGTGTCCGGTTCCGGTGCCGGCAGCCGGGGCCTACCGGGGCCGCGGGCGGCGCGCGGCCCGCTGGCGACGAGGCACGGCCCGCCAGGCCGGTGCTCCAGTTGTGGCGCCGCTCACGGGGAGTTAGGAAGGAGTTCCCCAGAGCTTGGAGAAGCCGTGCAGCAACGACGCTGGCACCGGGGGACCTCGTCGGTCCTCGGTGTTCTGGCCCTGACGGGCACCCTCTCGGTCACCGCCACCCCCGCGGCGGCCGGTCATCCGCAACCCGACGTGGTCTCGGTCTTCCCGACCGACGACCTCACCGTCCGGGACCGGGCCCAGCTGACCGGGCGACGGGTGGCGCTGCCCAGCGAAGGCTGCCCGGAACCGGTCCGCTGCGGGCTTATCCGGGAGCTCAACGGGCTCGACGGCTTCGACCTCGACCCGCGCATCGCCGTCCGGTTCGACGAACCGGTCGACGCTGAGCAGGCCGCCCGCGGCATCTCCGTGCAGGAGGAGGACGGCGACTGGAGCACCGGCGTGGACCGGGTAGTCTGGGACCCGGCCACCAACACGCTCTACGCCCACCCCGCCGAGCAGCTCGCCCCGAGCACCACCTACCGCCTGCAGGTCCAGCGCGGTACGGCGCACAAGGGCGTCCACGAGACCTTCACGACGATGAGTGCTCCCGACGGCCTGCTGGACCTCCACCGCCAGATCGACAGCGGGGAGGCCTTCACCGTCGCCGGCATCGACGAGCCCGCCCTGGCCGTCGAGGGGGCCTTCCCCGTGGCGGGTACCACGCTGGCCTGGGCCAAGGACGAGGGTGCGACCGACCCTGCACCGGCCCCGCAGTCGCTCGCCCAGCTGCCGCCGGACAGCACGCTCGCCTTCGGCTCCTTCCTGGCGCCGTCCTGGCTCGGCCCGGACGTGACGATCGAGCAGACGCCGACCGGGGACGCCGGCCCGAAGCCCGTCGAGGCCGAACGGCTGCCGTTCCTCGCCGTCCTGCCGCCCGGCCCCGCGCCCGAGGACGGCTGGCCGGTGGCCGTCTTCGGGCACGGCTTCACCCGGTCGACCGCCGACGTCCTGCTCGCGGCCGTCGCCAGCAGCCGGAGCGGCATCGCCACCATCGCGACCAACGTGGTGGGGCACGGCACCGGGCCGGAGAGCACCTGGCAGGTCACCAGCGGCGGAACGACGACGACCATCCCGACCTACGGCCGTGGGGTCGACCAGAACGGCGACGGCACGATAGCCAGCACCGAGGGCTCCTCGGCGACCGGCGACACCGCGCCTGCCACGTCCCGGGACGCGCTGCGGCAAACCGCCGCGGACGTCATGACGCTCGTGCGCTCGGTGGGCGGCACGGACGTGGACGGCGACGGGGAGCCGGACCTCTCCGGGGAGGACGTCACCTACTTCGGGCAGAGCTTCGGCGGCATCTACGGGACCATGCTCACCGGCGCCGACGACACCGTCGCCCGCTCGGTGCTCAACGTGCCCGGCGGACCGATCAGCGAGATCGCCCGGCTGTCGCCGGCCTTCCGCCCGCTGACCACGGCGGCGCTGCGGGCGGCCGGGCTGCTCAACAGCGACGACCCGACCCGGAACTTCTTCCACGAGCAGCTGCCGCTGCGTGGAGAGGGGCCGGTGACGGCGACCGTGCCGGGCGCCGTGGAGATCCAGGAGTACCTGGCGCGGGCCACCTGGCTGTCCCGCTCGGGCAGCCCGGAGACCTTCGCCCCGCTCATCGAGCCGGAGCGGGCGGTCTTCCAAGTGGCCTTCGGGGATCAAACGGTGCCCAACCCGACGTCCTACACGATCGTCGACGCCGGGGACCTGTGGTCGCGGGCCAGCCTCTACCGCAACGACCGCACGCCGCAGGCCGCCCTCAACCCGCACGGGTTCCTGCTCGATCCGCGGTTCCAGCCGGGGACTCTGCAGGCCCAACAGCAGGTCGCCGCGTTCCTCGGCGGCGGCGCGGTCGTGGACCCCGACGGTCCCGGGCCGGTGTGGGAGGTGCCGATCAGCGACCCGGCGCTGCTGCTGCCGCTGAACTACCCCTCGCCCGCGACGCGCCCCTG
>JALYNA010000208.1 GCA_030773455.1 Actinomycetota bacterium | reverse complement strand
CCTCGAGTGGGACGACATGTCGCTGGTCATCCCGGCGTTCCTGACGATCGCGCTCATGCCGTTCACCTACTCGATCACCAACGGCATCGGCGCCGGCGTGATCAGCTACGTGCTCCTGCGGACGGCGGTCGGCCGGCGGCGCGAGGTGCACCCGCTGATGTGGCTGATCGCCGTGCTGTTCGTCGTCTACTTCGCCCTGGAGCCGCTGCAGCAGCTGCTCTGAGCGGCGGTCCGGCCGGAGGTCGTTAGGCTGGGCAACCGTGAGCCGGACGACGCTGGATACCGCGGCGCTGGCCCACGACCTCCGGCTGGCCGTCATGCGGCTCTCCCGCCGGCTGCGCAACCAGCGGGTCGACCAGTCGGTCACGCTCACCCACCTGGCCGCGCTGTCCACGCTCAAGCGGCACGGCGCGATGAGCCCGGGTGAGCTGGCCGCCCACGAGCGCGTCCAGCCGCCGTCGATGACCCGGGTCGTCGTCGCGCTCGAGGGGATGGGGCTGGTCACCCGCAGCCCCCACCCGACCGACGGGCGGCAGGTGGTCATCGACCTGACTCCGGCAGCGCAGGACCTGCTCAGCGCCGACGCCCGCGCTCGCGAGGCCTGGCTGTCCGGCATGCTCCAGCGGCTCACCGCCGAGGAGCGGGCGGTGCTGCGGGACGCGGCGGTGATCATGGACAAGCTGGCGAGTGGGTGAGCCGGCGCACCGACCGCTCCGGGGCGTTCCGGTCGCTGCGCGTGCGCAACTACCGGGTGTACGCCTCGGCCAACCTGTTCAGCCTCACCGGCACCTGGATGCAGCGTATCGGCCAGGACTGGCTGGTCCTGCAGCTCTCCGACGACAACGGCGTGGCCCTCGGGCTGACCACCGCGCTGCAGTTCGCCCCCACGCTGGGGCTGGGCCTCTACGGCGGCGTGCTCGCCGACCGCTACGCCAAGCGCCGGCTGCTGGTGGCCACCCAGGCGCTGATGGGGCTGCTCGCCCTGCTGCTCGGAACGCTGGTCGCCACCGACGCCATCGCGCTGTGGCACGTCTTCGTCCTCGCCGCCGCCCTGGGCTCGGTCTCCGCCATCGACGCACCGGTGCGCCAGGCCTTCGTCGCGGAACTGGTGGGGCGGGAACTGCTGGCCAACGCGGTCAGCCTCAACTCCACGACCTTCAACGGCGCCCGGCTGATCGGGCCCTCCGTCGCCGGGCTGGTCATCGCCGCGGCGTCCGGGGACACGGCACCGGCGTTCTTCCTCAACGCGGCGAGCTTCGCCTTCACGATCGTGGCGCTGCTCAGCATGCGGCCGGGCGAGCTGCATCCCAGCCCGGCCGCCGGGCGGCGCCGGGGCCAGCTGCGTGAGGGGCTGGCCTACACCTGGTCACGGCCGGACCTGGTGCTGGCCATGGGCCTGGCCTTCGTCCTGGGCACCTTCGCCTTCAACTACCAGATGACCATCGCCCTCATGGCCCGCGAGGAGTTCGACCTCGGCGCGGAGGCCTTCGGTCTGCTGTCCACCTGCTTCGCCGTCGGGTCGCTGTCGGGCGCACTGCTGTCCACCCGGCGCACCCGGCGCCCGCGGCAACGGTTCCTCGTGGGAGCCGCCGTCGCCTTCGGGCTGCTCTCCATCGCCTGCGGCCTGGCGCCGGGGTTCGTCGAGTTCGCGGTGCTGCTCGTGCCCGCCGGGGCAGCCGCCCTGGTATTTGGCGTGGCCGCCAACAGCTTCGTGCAGCTCGGCGTCGACCCGCAGGTGCGCGGCCGGGTGATGGCGCTGTACTTCACCTGCTTCATGGGCGGCACCCCGCTCGGTGCACCGGTGATCGGCTGGGTGTCCGAGCGGTTCGGCGCCCCCTGGGGCTTCGTCCTCGGCGGGGCGATCGCGGTCGCGGCGGGTGCCGGGGCGGCGGCCTGGCTGGCGCGCGGGCGGCGGGTGCGACTGGAGGCGCGCGTCGTCCCCCCGCGGCTGCAGCTGGAAGAAGGCCCCCCCACCCCGCACCGTGGAAGGACCCCGTCCTCCTCACCGCTCGCAGGCTCGCGGCGAGCCTCTGGACCGGGCCTGCCCGGGAGGGGGCCGTCAGGTCCCGGCGCCGGCGAGGGCGGCAGCGATGGGTGCCGGCTCGGTGAAGGGGCGCAGCTCGCTGGCGACCTCCTCGCACTGCCGCAGCAGGCTGGGCAGGAAGGCGGACGCCGTCCCGAGGTCACCGGCCGCGGCGGCCGCGCCGAGGGCGGCGCACGCCCCGACGACGGCGGTTGCGCCGATGCTCTCGCTGGAGGTGCGCAACTTCCTCGCCTCACCGGTCCTCGGCATGGGCTCCCTGCTGACCCGGGGTGAACACCTGTGGCTGGACCGGACCGCGGACTGGCGCGGCGCGCTGCGCATGGTGCTGCAGGCCGCCCGCGCCGAGGAGGACCCGGCCGGAGCGGCCGCCCTGGTGCTGCGCGACCTGCCCGACGGCGACGACGAGTTGCATGAGTTCCTGCTCGGCGAGGGATTCTTCCGGATCCCGCTCTGGGACACCTGGGTGCGCGACCTGGACTTCGCCGACGACGCGGCCTTCCTGGCCCCCCTCGACCGCAAGCGCCGCCAGCACCAGCGCCGCAACGTGCTGCCCTGGGAGGAGCGGTTCCGGGTCGAGGTGCTCACGGGCGGCAGCCGAGCGACGGCAGAGGTCTCCCCGGAGCAGCGCGACCGGCTCTACGGGATGTACCGCGACGTGCACGCGCGCGGGCCTCGAGCTCAACGTCTTCCCGCTGCCGCGCCGGATCGTCGACGCCGTCCTCGACTCACCGGGATGGGCAACGGTGCTGCTGCACCTGCCCGACGAACCGGACGGCCCGGTGGCCTTCGGCACCCTGCTGGTCACCGCGGACAGCGTGGCGACCGTCTTCCTCGGCCTGGACCGCCGCTACGTGGCCAGCCACCACAGCTACCAGCAGTTGCTGCTGCAGGCACTGCGCGCCGGACAGCGGCACGGTGCGGAGCAGGTGCTGTACGGGATGAGCGCGGACCTGCAGAAGTCCCGGTTCGGCGCCCGCCGCGAGCGGCGATGGGGCTACGTGCAGGCAGGGGAGACGTTCTCCGCGGACGTCCTCGCCCACCTGGCCGCGGGCATGGCCCGGGTCTGAGGCCCGGCCCACGCCCGTGCAACCGGAACCGCGGGTCAGGCGCCGTCGCCGGTGAGGCGGGCCTCCCGCGCGGCCTTCGCCTGCCGGCGGACGACGCTGCGCGCGGCCAGGCCCTCGGTGAGC
>JALYNA010000207.1 GCA_030773455.1 Actinomycetota bacterium | reverse complement strand
ACGGGATAGCCTCCAACCAGGGCCGGTGAGCAGGCTTGGCCCGTCCTAACCGGACACCCTGTCGGTCGATCCGCCGGCCTGAGCCGCTTCCGAATTCGCCACGAAGAGACCTCCCTCGGATGTATTTTTTCGCCTCTCCATGTCCTCTACTACTGAGTACCGCCCGACTTGTGTGGCCGCCGCATTCGGGTTGAACGAAAGGAGGGATTGGCGGCAGGGGCTAGACACTGGCGGTTGGGCCGCTCAGTGGCGTTCGAACGGCTGGAGACGGCATTCGTGGCCGACCGGGCCACACCGAGAGGGAGAAGTTAGGGCATGAACGTGTTTGCAGGAGAGACGGGCCGCAAGTTTCTGGCCCTCGTCGCCGCACTGGCGTTGGCGTTCACCATGACGGCCACCGTGTCTGCCGATACCGGCAGCAACAACGGCGGCAACAATAACGACGGCGACGGCATCGTCAACGTGGACAACGACGGCGACGACGTCGATGACGTCGACGACGGCGGCAGTGGCAACGGCGGGAACAACAACGACGGCGACGGCATCGTCAACGTCGACGACGACGACGGCGACGACGGCGGCTCGAACAACGGCGGCAACAACAACGACGGCGACGGCATCGTCAACAGCTGACGCCCTGGACCTGCCGGGGGGCTGAGCCACACCGCAGCCCCCCGGCACGTCCGCCGTTCCCGCTGACGTGTCCGGCCTCCTCGGCCCTCCGGGAGCCCCGGAGACCCTGGCGGCGGGCTGAGCCCGTCCGCGGACAGCGCCGCGGCTGCCGCGAGCAGTTCCGGCGCACGCACGGTCCCGACCAGGGACGCCTCAGCACGGGGGCCAGCGAAGGGAACACCAGGTCATGAACGGATCCCCGGTCCGGCGGAGCAGGCTCCGCCTGACCCTCCTGAGCGCGCTCTCCCTGTTTTTCCTCGGCCTTGGACTGGCTGCGCCGGCCCTGGCCAACGAGCCGGGGACGACCTCGACGTCCACGTCGACCAGCTGCAGCAACGACGTCTGCGTCACGGAGACCAAGACCTGCGTCGCCGACGAGGAGGGCAACGACCAGTGCTCGACCAGCACCTCGACCTCGACTTCGACCTCGACTTCGACCTCCGGCGATGACGACAGCACGGATGACGACGGGGACTCGAGCAGCTCCAGCTCCTCGATGAGCTGCAACAACGGCGTCTGCACCACGGACGAGGACAGCGAGAGCACCAGTACGTCAACATCCTGATCCACACCGCCCGGTCGTCCCCGCGGACGATCGGGCCGTGGTCCGTGAACGCGCTGAAGGGCGCCACCGAACGCTGGATCACCGGCGGGCTCCTCCGTGACGGCCGACCGCCGCACCGCCCGGATCGGACGCGGCGCGGGTCAGGCCGGACGTCTCGCCCGCGCCGCGTACATCCGCATGTCCGCCGAGTGCAGCAGCGCCGGGAAGTCCGCGCCGTCCTCGGGCCAGACGCTGACGCCGATGCTCGCCCGGACGGTGGCCTCGTGCTCGCGCAGGCCACCGGGCAGGCGACCACCGCGGCCAGCTCGCCGGCGATGCGGTCGGCCTCGGCGCCCGCGGTTGCCTCCGGCAGGCCGGTGAGCGCCACCAGGAACTCGTCGCCGCCCAGCCGGGCCAGCAGGTCGCCCCGCCGCAGCCGGCCGCGCAGCCGCTCGGCGACCGCGACCAGCAGCTCGTCGCCGACCGCGTGGCCGAACCGGTCGTTGACGCCCTTGAAGCCCATGAGGTCGACGAACAACAGCGCCACCGCCTCGCTGCGGGCCCGGGCGTTCCAGATCGCGGTGTCCACCTGTTCGGTCAGGCGCCGCCGGTTGGGCAGCCCGGTGAGCGGGTCGGTGTAGGCCAGCTCCTCGATGCGGGCCAGGTAGCTGACGGTGCGGTCGCGTTCCTGCACCAGCGCCCGCTCGGCCTCGACGCGGGCGGTGACGTCGACCTGGGTACCGATGTAGTGGGTTACCGTGCCGTCGGCCCCGGTGACCGGCGCCAGGTGCAGCTCGTTCCACCACGGCGTCCGCTCCGGGCCCCGGTGGTTGAGCACGGTCACCCGGCACTCCTCGCCGGCGTCGACCGCGCCGCGGATGGCGGCGACCGCGGCGGGGTCGCTGTCCGGGCTCTGCAGGAAGCGGCAGTTGCGGCCCAGCAGCTCGGACCCCGGCAGCCCGGCGAGCCGCTCGAAGGCCGGGTTGACGTAGACCAGCGGCTGGTCGGGCAGCCGGACGTCGACGATGGACACGCCGCTCGGGGTGGCCGCCAGCGCGCCCTGCACCAGGGTGTCGCCGGTGGCGCTGAGGAGGACCCCGACGTCGAACCGGCCGGCGGTGGGCACGGCCGCCGGCACCGCGGCGGCCGCACCCGGGCGCGGGGACGACGGCAGCGGCTCCTGGCGCGGGGCGACCCGTGCCAGCAGCGCCGCGGTCGCCCGGACGACGGTGTCGCGGTCGTAGGTGAGGGCGTAGGCGAAGCGGCGCTGCGCGTCCGGGCCGTCGTCGCCCAGGTCGCGGGGGAGCAGCGCGGCGGAGAAGTGCGGGCCGAGCACGGTGACGTCCCACTCGCCGCGCACCGGGTCGTCCGGGGACAGCGCGGCGCCGCGCAGGCCGGGCAGGGGCTCGACCGGCAGGTCCTCGCCGAGGGCGCAGACGAAGCCGGCGCGCTCCACCAGGTCGCGGTAGCGCAGCGTCGTCGCCGGCGTGAAGTGCCGGCCTCCTGGAAGGTGGCGGCCACGACGGAGGCGGCGCCCAGCCGCAGCGCCTCCCGCTCCAGTTGCTTGGACAGCTCAATGAGCAGCGCCTTGGGGGCCTCGCGCAGGGGGACGTCGATCGGCAGGCAGGCGAAGGGCGAGACGTCGGCGTCCTCGGTTACGGTGTCGGGCCGCTGCGAGGGCAGCACCAGCGAGCCGGGGACGGCGCCCTCGAGCGGGCCCGGGCCGGGGCCGCCGAAGAACCACCCCTGGCCGAGTGTGGCGCCCAGCGCGCGGGCCATGGCCAGGTGGGCCTCGTCCTCGATGCCCTCGGCGAGCACCACGGCGCCGGTGCGCTCGGCGTGCGCGTTCACCGCGTTCATGATCTCGGCGATCGCCGGGCCGGGGCGCTCCTGCACCAGCCGCAGGTCCAGCTTCACCACGTCCGGGCGCAGCAGCGGCATGAAGGCCAGCGACATCGCCTCGGCGCCGACGTCGTCCACCGCCACGCCCCAGCCGACCGCGCGGACCCGCTCGACGGTGCGCAGCAGCTCGGCCGGCCGGGTGGCCAGCGCGCGCTCGGTGATCTCCAGGACCACCCGCAGCCCGCCCGGGGCCGCCTGCGCGATGGCCAGCAGCGCTTCCATCGGCGCGCGGTCGAGCACCTCGGGCTCGACGTTGACGAAGAGGGTGAGCGGCGCCCGCAGGCCGGCAGCGAGCGCGCCGGTGAGCGCGGCGGAACGGCAGGCGGCGTCCAGCTCGGCGAGGCGACCGGCCGCGCGGGCGGCGGCGAAGAGGTGGTCGGGGCGCTCGAGGGGGCCCTGCGGACCGCGCGCGAGGGCCTCGTAGGCGATCACGCGGCCGGTGTCGAGCTCGACGATGGGCTGGAAGACGCTGCACACCGCGCCGTCCCGCAGGACGTCGTCGATGGTCGTCACCGGCACGGACGAGGAGATTTCCACGGTGTCCCATCGGACGCGAGCGCGCGATGGCGAAGCCGACCGGGCGACTCTCGCTCCATGGGGGGAGTCAGGCCGGCAGCGCGATGAGGACGACGGCCGCGCCCGCCGCGACCAGCCCGGCGGCCTGGGTGGCCCGCAGCCGCTCACCCAGCACCAGCTGCGCCAGGACGACGGTGCTCACCGGGTACAGCGAGGCCAGGACGCCGGTGATCGCCAGCTGCCCCTGCTGGGTGGCGAGCAGGAACAGTGCATTGGCGGTCATGTCCCCGACGCCGGCGAGCAGCACGACCGGCAGCGCCGCGCGCGGGACCGACAGCGACCGGGCGGCCAGCCGCGCGAGGACGACGACGGCCAGCACCGAGACCACGCGGGCGGCCACCAGGGGGCTGAGCTCGGCGGCCTGCGAGGTGCGGTCCAGCAGCACGAAGAACAGGCCGAACGCCACGCCGGCGGCCAGCGCCGGCGGCAGGCTGGCCGGCCGGGCGGTGCGCAGCGAGCCCAGCCCGTCCTCGGCCGCCACCAGGACGACGGCGACCAGCGCCAGCGCGATGCCTGCCATGGCCCACGGGCCGATCCGCTCGCCGAGCACCAGGCCGCCCAGCACCGGCAGCGCGGCCGCCGACACCGCGGTCACCGGGGCGACGACGCTCATCACGCCCTCGGCCAGCGCCCGGTAGAACAGGACCAGCCCCGAGGCGCCCGCCACGCCGGATGCCGCACCCCAGGCGAGGTCGGTGCCGGTGGGCTCGCCGCCCAGCCACGGCAGCAGGAAAACCAGCGCGAGCAGCCCGGCGAGCTGGGAGAGGGCGACGACGGCGAACGCGGTGGCCCGCCGGGTGGCCAGGCCGCCGCAGAAGTCGGCGGCGCCGTAGACCACCGCGCTGGCCAGCGCCAGCAGCACCGCCACGCCGACCTCCGCTCCCGGCGCACCCCGAGCGCGCCGACCCGGCCGTTGTAGCACCCGCCGGAGACCGCCCTCCCGGCCCACCCCGCTCGGCGAGATCGCCGATCTCGCACGGTTCCGGCTGCTCGGCCGTGCGAGGGCGCGGCGGAGGCCCGGCCGCAAACCCGGCAGCGGCGCCCGCGGGGCCCCGGGCAGAATGGCCTCCCGTGTCTGGCGCCAACGACCCCTACGACCCCAAGCAGGTCGCCGCCCTCTCGCCCGAGGCCCTGGACGCCGCGGTCGCCGAGGCCCGGCAGGCCTTCGCCGGCGCCGGGGACCTCGAGCAGCTGGCCGCCGTCCGCCCGGCCCACCTCGGGGACCGGGCGCCGGTGCTGCTG
>JALYNA010000206.1 GCA_030773455.1 Actinomycetota bacterium | reverse complement strand
CCGTGGGGCTGTGGCGGCTCTCGCCCTGGTCCCGTGGACCGGTCGTCTTCCTGCAGCTGCTGCTCGGGCTCTTCGGCTACTACTCGGCGTTCGAGTGGGGGGGCGCGTGGGCCGGCATCCCGGTCCTCGTGCTCGTGGCGACGGAGCTGTACCTGCTGGCCACCCCTGAGGCCCGGCTGGCCTTCCTCGAGCGCTGAGCGCCGGCCCACCCCGAGCGTGCGACGGATGGGGAGGACGGCGGCCCCCCTGCAGGGTCCCGCCGCGGCCCCGTCCAGGGCACCGCCCTGAGCTTGCGAAGGGTGGGCAGGACGGGGTCCTTCTACGGTGGGGGGCAGGGGCGGGGCAGGGGGGTCCTTTCTCAGACGAGCTCGACCGCGTCGACGATCGAGTCCAGCACCCGCCCCGGCCGGTACGGGAAGCGCGCCACGTCGACGGCCCGGGTCGATCCGGAGAGCACCAGGATGGTGTTCAGGCCCGCCTCGATGCCGGCCACGACGTCGGTGTCCATCCGGTCGCCGATCATGACCGTGGACTCCGAGTGCGCCTCGATCCGGTCCATGGCGCCACGGAACATCATCGGGTTGGGCTTGCCCACGAAGTAGGGCTCCGAGCCGGTGGCGCGGGTGATCATCGCCGCGACGGAGCCGGTGGCCGGTATGGGACCCTCGGGGGAGGGTCCGGTCACGTCGGGGTTGGTCGCGATGAACGGCGCCCCGGTGCCGACGAGCCGGATCGCCCGGGTGATCGCCTCGAACGAGTAGGTGCGGGTCTCCCCGAGGACGACGTAGTCCGGCTCGGTGTCGGTGAGGGTGTAGCCGGCCTCGTACAGCGCGGTGGTCAGGCCCGCCTCGCCGATGACGTAGGCCGAGCCGCCGGGCAGCTGGGCGGACAGGAAGTGGGCGGTGGCCAGCGCCGAGGTCCAGATCGACGCCTCGGGCACCTGCAGGCCGGCCCGGGCCAACCGGGCGGCGAGGTCCCGGGGGGTGAACATCGAGTTGTTGGTGAGGACGAGGAAGCGCCGGTCGGTCGCCAGGAGCCGGTCGAGGAAGTCCGCGGCACCGAGGAGTGCACGACCCTCTTGGACCAGGACGCCGTCCATGTCGGTGAGCCAGCACTCCGGTCGTTTGTGCTCGGTCGTCATCACGTCGTCCCTATCCCCTCGACCCGGCTCGCTCCTCCTGTAGCCGGACACCAACCTAGGGTCCGTCCAGTGACCGCCCGGGACACCCCGCGGCCCGCTCAGTTCCAGCCGCCGAGCAGGTCCACGAGGGCGGACGAGCGAGGAGCATGAGCGCGAGTGCCCACGCCGTCCCGAGGATGAGGGCGACGGTGGACAGCCGCTCGCTCAAGGACCCCTGGACCCTCGCGGCGGCGGGTCCACGGATCACCGGCGGCAACGGCCGGGCCAGCCACTCGGCGGCTGCGCCTGGGTGCAGAAGTCCGCGTCGAGGGAGTCGTACCCCTCAGCTCCGTCAGCGCGGGTGACGTCGAGGTGGATCCACTCACGACCGCCGTCGACCTCGGTCCACGGACGATGACAGATCTCGCACCGCGCGGCGTCCTCGTCCGTTGGGCGGGTCGGTCCGGTCATCCGGCGGCGAAGGCGCTCAGGGCGTCGTCGGTGAGCCGGAAGACCGTCCACGCGTCCATCGGTACCGCGCCCGCGGCCTCGTAGAACTCGATCGACGGGGCGTTCCAGTCCAGCACCGACCACTCCAGCCGGCTGTAGCCGCGCTCGACGCAGAGCCCGGCCAGCGTGCGCAGCAGCTCGCGGCCCAGCCCGCTGCCACGGTGCTGCGGCTGGACGTAGAGGTCCTCGAGGTAGACGCCGTGGGTGCCCCGCCAGGTGGAGAAGTTGAGGAACCACAGGGCCATCCCGACGACCTGCCCGTCAGCCACGGCCACGTGGCCGAAGAGCGCGGGGGCGTCGCCGAAGAGCGCCGCGTGCAGTTGTTCCTCGGTCATCCGGGCCTCGTGCGGGGCCTTCTCGTAGTCGGCCAGCTCACGGACCAGGCCCACCACGACGGGGACGTCGTCGGGGCGGATGGGCCGGACGCTCACGCTGTCTCCTCGCTGGCGCTCGTCGACAACGAGAGCGACGCTGCTCCGCCCACTCGTGACCTCGCCGGCTCGGTCACGTGAGCAGCTCCCTGAGGCGGGCCGGCACCAGCCGGCCCAGGGGCGAGAACACCGGCACGAGGACCGGCGCGAGCAGGTAGCCGTAGGCCAGCACGCAGCCGGTCACCACGGGGGCCAGGGCGAAGCCGACGACGGTGGCCAGCGCCGCGGCGATCAGTCCGTAGGGACGGCCGCTCTTCGGGCTGACCAGCGAGCGGAACGAGCGGAAGCGGACCGTGCTCACCATCAACACCGCCGGGACGGCGAGGATGAGCAGCACCCACAGCCGCTCCCGGCCCTGCATCTGGTCGCCGAAGGCGAAGACCGAGGCGAGCACCACGCCGGCGGCACCCGGGCTGGGCATGCCGGTGAAGTACCGCTTGTCCGCGGTCGGGTCGATGGTGGTGTTGAACCGCGCCAGCCGGATGGCCGCGCAGGCCACCCACAGGCAGCAGGCCACCCAACCCAGGGGGTCGAAGGCGTCGCGGCCCTCGGAGAACAGGGTGAACGCCAGCAGCGCCGGGGCCAGCCCGAAGGAGACCAGGTCGGCCAGCGAGTCGAACTGCAGGCCGAAGGGGGTCACCGCGCCGACCAGCCGGGCGACGGCCCCGTCGGCGATGTCGAAGACCACCGAGAGCCCGACCAGGACGGCGGCCAGCGCGTACTGCCCCCGGATGGAGAACAGGATCGCGGCGAAGCCGCACATCATGTTGGCCAGCGTGAACAAGCTGGGCAGCGTCGCCAGCGCCCGCCGTCGGGTGCCGCGCACCGAGCCGCGGACGAACTCGACGGTCGCCGTCCGCCTGGTCTGCGGAAGGCGTGCGCCGGACGCCGAGCTGGGCACCGGGAGCCTCAGCCGGCGTCGGACCAGCGGGCGATGACGGTCTCGCCGCCACGTACCCGCTGGCCCACCCGGACGAGCACCGTGCAGTTCCGGGGGACGAAGACGTCCATCCGGGAGCCGAACTTCATCAGGCCCATCCGCTCGCCGGTGGCCAGCTGCTGGCCCACACCGGTGCGGGTGACGATGCGGCGGGCGAGCACGCCGACGATCTGCCGGAAGACCACGGTGCGGTCGCCGTCGCGCAGCCACAGCTCGCTGCGCTCGTTCCGGTGCGCCGACTCCTTGCGGTAGGCGGCCAGGAAGCTGCCCTTGCGGTAGGAGCTCTCCACGACCTCACCGCGGTACGGCGAGCGGTTCACGTGCACGTCGACGACGGAGAGGAACACGCTGACCTGCTGCCAGCCGCCCTCGGGGGCCGGTTCGGGGGCAACGCCCTCCTGGGGCTCGCCGGCGACCATCACCATGCCGTCGGCGGGGGAGAGCACGTCGTCGGGAGCCGGCGGCTCGGTGTCGCAGCGCCGGTCGGGATCGCGGAAGAACAAGGCCATGTAGGCCGACAGGAGGGCGAAGGGCCAGGCGGCCAGCCGGAGGCCGCGCCGGCCGCCGGCCCGCCCGGCCGCAGCGAAGACGGCGGCGGGTGCCAGGGGCCCGGTGATGAAGGGCCACCCGGCCGGGTCGATACGCATCGAGGTCAGACCGTACCGGGCGGGGACGGCGGTGCGGCCCCGGTGCAGGGGCCCGCCGCGAGCTTGCGAGCGGTGGGGGGCAGCGGGGTCCTTCCTCAGGCCGGTGCCGTCCCGATGTCGACCAGCCAGCGCAGCCCGTAGCGGTCGGTCACCTGCCCCAAGGCGTCGCCCCGCACCGGCTCGGCCAGCGGGACGTCGCCCGTGCCGCCCTCGGCCAGTGCCTGGAACCCAGCGGGTCAGGGTCGGCTCGTCGTCCCCGGACAGCGACAGGAAGACCGGGCCGTGGCCGGCGGCGGCCCGGTCGTGGCCGTCAGAGGCCATCAGCTCCAGACCCTCGGGAGTCGTGAGAAGGGCGTGCATGACGCCGTCCCCGAAGGTCATCACGTCCAGCCGGCCGCCGAGGACCGAGCGGTGGAGCGCCATCGCCGCGCGGGCATTGCCGGAGAAGTGCAGGTATGGGTGCTGCCGAACGGCCACGGGGGTGTCCTCGTCCTGGTG
>JALYNA010000205.1 GCA_030773455.1 Actinomycetota bacterium | reverse complement strand
TCGGGGCGCTGGGCGCCGGCCTGCTCGGCGTCGTCCTGCTCGTGGGCGCCTCGAGCCTGCGCTCCCTCGCCGCGCAGCCGGTGCCGGCCCGCCCCGCGGCCTGCGCCGGGTGCGCGTGCAGCGCCGGCGGCTGCGGCATCCCGCGCTGACCGCCTGACCCGGCCGCCGGGCGGCCGATCCCGTGCCGGTTCACGCGTCGCCGCGGTGGGCATTCCCGACCCCGTGACCGGACACGTCTTCGTCGTCGGCGCGGACCTCCGGCGGCTGGTGTGCGACGACGTCCTGGTGCCCACCGACCGGTCGCTGCGGGTCAGCCCGGAGTGGCGGGTGATGCTGCCGGACGCCGTCGTGGTCAGCGAGGACCGCGACGGCGTCTGCCTGGACCTCGGCTGGCGCGGCGACGAGCGGGTGCTCGAGCTGCCCTGCAGGCGGACCGGGGACCCGGAGCGGGCGCTGTGGCTGGTCGACACCGTCGACGACCGGGAGCGCGACCCCGACGACGCGCTGCGCTGGCTGGTCGACGGCGCGCGGGAGGCGCTGGCCGCCGTCGCCCGGCGTGAGGTGCCAGCCCCCGTGCAGGGGCGGGCCCGCCGGCTCGTCGCGCTACCGGCCCTCGGCACCGGCTGGGGCGGGGCCGCCGGCCAGCGCGGCACCCTGCTGCAGCGGCTGCTGCCGGTGCTGCGCGAGGGCGCGGCCGAGCACGGCTTCGACGTCGCGCTGGTGCTGCGCGGGCCCAGCGACCTGGCCGCGGCGCAGCGGGTGCGCCGGGCCGAGTCCGACAGCTGGCGACTGCCCCGGCACCTGCGGGAGCTCGCCGAGGACCTCGGGGAGCGGGCCCGGCGGGGGCAGCTGGCCGCCTTCGTCGGTGCCGGCGTGAGTGCCGCGGCCGGGCTTCCGACCTGGGAGCAGCTGCTCGACGAGCTGGCCGAGCGGTCCGGGCAGGACGACGTCCTGCGCGCCGGGCTGTCGCGGCTGCCGGCCCAGGACGCCGCTGCTCTGATGGTCCGCGAGCTCGGCCGCGAGCAGCTGGAGTGCTTCGTCAAGGAGCGGTTCGGGCCGGGGCACTACGCACTGGCGCACGCGCTGCTCGCCGACCTGCCGGTGCAGGAGTTCGTCACCACCAACTACGACCCGCTCATCGAGCTCGCCGCCGCCGACATCGGCCGCGACCTCTCGGTGCTGCCCTTCGACGACGCCGTCCCCGGCCGGCCGTGGCTGCTCAAGCTGCACGGCGACGCCGCGCACCCGGAGAGCATCGTGCTGACCCGTGAGGAGTACCTGCAGTTCGGTGACACCCGTGCGGCGCTGGCCGGGGTGCTGCACTCACTGCTGCTGACCCGGCACGTGCTCTTCGTGGGCACCTCGATGCAGGACGACGACCTCATCCGCATCGCCCACCAGGTGCGCAGCGCCAGCCAGGCTCCTGGCGCGACCCCGCGGCGGCGCAGCGGGACGGTGCTGGCGCTGATCGACGACCCGGCCCGCGCCCGGCTGTGGGAGCAGGACGTGCACACGGTGGCGATCGCGCCGGCCGACAGCCCACCGGCCGAGGCCGCCCGGCTGCTGGAGGTGCTGCTGGACTGCATCGGCTGCCTGTCCACCCCGCCGACCGGCTACCTGCTCGACCCGGCCTACCGGGGGATGCTCTCCGAGGAGGAGCGGGTCCTGGCGGAGGCGCTGCAGCAGGTGGAGCGCACGGTTCCCGAGGGGGCGTCGTCGTCGGCGGTCGGGGAGGTCGCCGCGCTGCTGCGGCGGCTGGGCTCCCGGGAGTGCGCCGCGGGCGACCTCCCACCGGACGAGGCCACCGCACCGCGCGACGACCGCCTGCAGCAGCAGCGCCCCGGCTGAGCCGGCTGTGTGAGCAGCTGGTGGGCTGGGCACCGGTGCCCTCGTGCGCCGACCCCGACTCGAGAACAGCCCGCTCCTGTTCACCAAGGGCTACGGCTGGCTGCCCGACGCCCGGCGGGCGCGTGGCCGCCGCACCGTCGCCGTCCGGCTGGGCGGCCTGCCCGCGCTGGGCATCGAGGGCCCCGACGCCGCCAGCTTCATCTACGACGAGGACCACGTGCGCCGGGCGCACGCCATCCCCGAGCCGGTGGGCCACGCTGTTCGGCAAAGGCGCGGTGCACACCCTCGATGGCGAGCAGCACCGCACCCGCAAGGCGATGTTCGTGGCCCTGTTGATGGACGACGACCGGATCGCCGCGCTCGTCGACTGCACCACCGCCGCCTGGGACGCTGCGGTGCCCGGCTGGGCGGGCCGGGGGGACATCGTGCTGTTCGACGAGGCGGCCCGGGTGATCACCCGCGCGGTGTACGACTGGGCCGGCGTCCCGCTGCGCGACGACGCGGTGCCCTCGGTGGCCCGCGACCTGACCGCGATGGTCGACGGCGGTGCCGGAGGGCTCGGTGGTGGACGTGGTCGCCGGGCACCGGGACGCCGGTGGCGAGCTGCTGGACCCGCACACCGCCGCGGTGGAGCTGCTCAACGTGATCCGGCCGACCGTGGCGATCAGCTGGTTCGTCGCGTTCTCTGGGCACGCGCTGGCCCGGTGGCCGCAGTACCAGGCGCGGCTGGCCGCCGGGGAGCCGGGGTTCGCCCAGGCGTGGGCGCACGAGGTGCGCCGGTTCTACCCGTTCGCGGCGTTCATGGGCGGCTGGACGCCCCGCGAGGTGGAGTGGGACGGCGAGCGGGTGCCGGCGAACGCGATGGTGCTGCTGGACCTCTACGGCCAGAACCACGACCCCGACCTGTGGGGTGACCCCTACACGCTCCGGCCCGAGCGCTTCCTCGGCCGCGACATCGGCGCCTTCGAGCTGGTGCCGCAGGGGGGCGGCGACCCGCGCACCGGCCACCCGCTGCCCCGGCGAGCAGGTCGTGGTCGCCGTCCTGGCCGCGCTGGCGGTCCGGCTGGCCCGGCTGCCGGCCGACGTCCCGGAGCAGGACCTGTCGATCTCGCTGCGGCGGATCCCCACGAGGCCGGCCAGCGGCGTGGTGCTGCGGGTCCGCCGGACCGGCTGAACGGGGCCGGTCGCGCTGCGTCGCGGCGCGCCGGGCGGGGCGACGGGTGTCACCTCCCCGTGGTCTCATCGCAGCGTTGACGGAGGAGGAGCACATGGGCAGGTGGCTGGCGCCGCTGGTGGGCGTGGTCGGTCTGGTGACGCTCGTCGTCGGCATGACCTGGGCCGAGCTCGACGAAAGCTCGATGGCCGGCGTCGGCGCCGTCGGCTACGGCACCGCGCTGCTGGTCCTCGCCGGTGGGCTGGCCGCCGCGGTCGAGGGCACGGCCCGCCGCCGGAACCCGCTGCCCCGCCGCTGACCCCGCGCCGGCGGGGGTCAGCCGCCGACGTGGATGCCCGGGCGCCGGGCCGGGTCGGGCTCGACCTCCCGCAGGATCTCGCGCACCACCGGCGGGGTGTCCCCCCGGCCGAGCAGCAGGTAACGCAGCAGGTGGCCCAACGGGTTGCCCTCCGACCACTCGAAGTGCGCGTGCGGCCGCACGCCCGTCGCGTCCCGCAGCGCGAGCAGGACAGCCGCGATGGCGTTGGGCGCCGCTGGAGCCTCCACGCGGAGCGCGCGGTACCCCCCGACCTCGACGCCGCGCACGTACAGCACCCCGCTGAACTCCGACGGGTCGACGACGTCGACCTCCAGGAAGAGGACGTCGGCCGACCCCGGAACCGGGTTGATCTCGCGCTGCGCGGCCTCCTTCGCGGCGTATTCGGCGACGTCCCCGGCCTGCCGCCGGTTGGCGACCAGGTGCAGCTTGCCGTCGTGGCCCAGTGAGTCGGTGAGGAAGCGGCGGGCGGCGTCGTCGAACTCGATGCGGTCAGCGCGCAGCTCGGTGGTGCGGCTGACCCGGGAGACCAGCGAGACGACGACGATGCCGAGGATGAAGAACGCCGAGATGGTGAGTCCGTCGGGCTTCTCGATCACGTTCTCGACCAGCGCGTAGACCAGGACCAGGGTGAGGACGGCGAAGCCGACGGCGGGCGCGCGGCGCCGGCGGCGCAGTGCCGAGACGGTCACCGCGAAGGCGGCCGAGACCATCATGGCCAGGATCCCGGTGGCGTAGGCGCCGGCCTGCGCGTTCACGTCGGCCTGGAACAGGAAGGTGAGCAGGATGCTCACCGCGGTGTAGAGCAGCACGACCGGGCGCACCGCGCGGCCCCAGTCCGGCGCCATGCCGTAGGCCGGCAGGTAGCGCGGCACGATGTTGATCAGCCCGGCCATGGCCGAGGCGCCGGCGAACCACAGGATCAGGATGCTGCTGATGTCGTAGACGGTGCCGAAACCCTCGCCCACCCGCTCGTGGGCGAGGTAGGCCAGCGCCCGGCCGTTGGCCTCGCCGCCCGGGGCGAACGCTGCCTCGGGAATGAGCACCGTGGTCACGAAGGTGGTGGCGACCAGGTAGCCACTCATGATCAGCGCCGCGGTGGTGAGCAGCCTGCGGGTGTTGCGGATACGGGCGGCCAGCCGCTGCTCCGGCGTCCTCCCGTCGGCGGCGACCAGCGGCATCATGCTCACCCCGGTCTCGAAGCCCGACAGCCCCAGGACCAGCAGCGGGAAGGCGAGCAGCGAGGGCAGCACCAGGTCGGCGAGCCCGCCGCCGCCGCTGCTCAGCCGGTCGGTCCAGCCGGCGAGCAGCGTGGGGTCGGCGGCCATGTCCAGCACGCCGACCACCACGACGACCAGGTTCAGGGTCAGGAACACCACGACCAGCGGGATGGCGACCGCGACGGCCTCGGTGAAGCCGAGCAGGAACACCCCGCCGAGGAGCAGGAGCAGGCCGACGGTCAGCGCGACGGCGTGGCCCTGCAGGGCATCGGGGAAGAAGGGGTTCTCCAGCACGTGCACGCTGGCGTCGGCCGCGGACAGGGTGATCGTGATGATCCACGAGGTGGCGATGAAGCCCAGCAGGACCAGGACGACCACCTTGCCCTTCCAGAAGGGCAGGAGGTGCTCCAGCATCGCGACTGAGCCCTGGCCGTGCGGGCTCTCGTGAGCCACCCGGCGGTACATGGGCAGGACGCCGAGCAGGGTGAGCGCCACGATGAGCAGCGTGGCCAGCGGGGAGAGCGCCCCCGCGGCGAGCGCGGCGATCCCGGGGAGATAGGAGAGCGTGGAGAAGTAGTCGACCCCGGTCAGGCACATGACCTGCCACCACGGGTGACCGCGGTGCGCGGGGGCGGCCGCGGCCGGCCCCTCGGGCTGCACCCGGTGCTGCAGCAGCCACTGGGCCAGCGGTCGCGGCGGCGGCGCGGGCCGCCGGGCGGTGTCGACGCAGGCCGGCACGGCCAGCTGCTCGGGCGCGACCATCTCGATCCCCACTCTCCTCCGGGCGACGCCCCAGCTTCCCTCCGCCGCCGGTCTGCCGCCGCTCAGGCCAGGCGGGCGAGCGCCGCGGGCAGCGCGCCGGGGGAGAGGACGCCGAGCCGCTGGGTGGCCCGGGTGAGCGCCACGTACAGGTCGTTGTGCCCGCGGACCCCCTCGTCGAGGACCCGCCGCGGGTCGACGACGAGCACCGCGTCGAACTCCAGGCCCTTGGCCTCGCCCGGCGTGAGCACCACCGGCCCGCGCGAGGAGTCGGCGTCGGGGCCCGAGGAGACTCCGTCCACCCGGGCCGCGACCGCGGCGGCGAGCTCGGTGGTCCGGCTGGCCGGGGCGACCACGGCGGTGGTGCCCTCCGCGCCCGACCACTCCGCGACCACCTCGGTGACCCGGGCGGCCAGTCCGTCCTCCCCGGTCACCTCCGCCCACGGCGCGGCGGTGCCCGGCCGGACCGAGCGCGGGGCGGCGGCCCCCGTGCCGCCCGCGGCGAGCACGTCGGCGGCGACGGCCATGATCTCGGCCGGGGTCCGGTAGTTGACCGTCAGTTCCGCCAGCCGCCAGGCGTCGCCGACGTGCGGGCGCAGCGTCTCGTCCCAGGCCGCGGCGCCGGCGAGCGTGCCGGTCTGGGCGAGGTCGCCGACGGCGGTCATCGACCGGGTGGGGCAGCGGCGCACGAGCAGCCGCCAGGCCATCGCGGAGAGCTCCTGGGCCTCGTCGACGACGACGTGCCCGAAGGTCCAGGTGCGGTCGGCGGCGGCCCGCTCGGCGGTGGTGCGGGTGTCGACGGTGCGCTGCCGTTCGGCCAGCTCCTCGGCGCTGATGAGGTCGCCGGCGCTGAGTACCTCCGGATCCAGGTGCCTGGCCTCCAGGTGCTCGTCCTCCAGGTCGATCGAGCGCGAGCCGTGCAGCACGTCGAGGGTCTCCTGTGCCTCGGCCCGCCGTCGCCGGCGGTCCCGCTCGGCGCGGTCGCGCTGCGCGCCGTCGTCGAAGCCGAGCAGCTCCTCGGCCTCCTCCAGCAGCGGGACGTCGGCCGGGGTCCAGCCCGACCCCCGCGGGCGGTGCAGCAGCGCGCGGGTCGCGTCCTCCCACCCGGGGGTGGCGGCCTCGATGCGGGCCGGGTCGGCGAACAGGTCGGTGAGCAGCCGCTCGGGGGTGAGCACCGGCCACAGGTCGTCGACGAGCAGCCGGACGGCGGGCTCCTCGGCGACCTCGCGGCGCAGCGCGGCGGTGTCCTCGCGGTCGAGCAGGTCGGCCCCGCCGTCGATGCCCAGCCCGATGCGCTCGGCGTAGCGCCGGGTGAGCAGGTCGACGACGCGGCGGGCGAACACCGGCCGGGCCAGGTTGTGCCGCCGTTCGGCCCGCCGTGCGGCGGTCTGCGCCCGCCGTACGTCGATCGGCCGCAGCTGCAGCGGAAACCCGTCGACGGTCACCTCGCGGGGCGCCTCGGGCACCACCTGCCGGTCGGTGACGGCCCGCTCCAGCACCTCGACCATCTCCAGCCGGCCCTTGACCGCGGCGGTCTCCGGCGGCTCGGTGCCGCGCGCGTCGAGGCCGGGCCGCAGCTGGCCCAGCCCGGCCAGCAGCACGCCGGTCTCACCGAGGGAGGGCAGCACGTCGGCGATGTAGCGCAGGAACGTCGGGGTGGGGCCGACGACGAGCAGGCCGCGTCGGGCCAGCCGCTCGCGGTGGGTGTAGAGCAGGTAGGCCGCGCGGTGCAGCGCGACGGCGGTCTTGCCGGTGCCCGGGCCGCCTTGGACGACGAGGACGCCGCGGTCGTCGGCGCGGATGATCCGGTCCTGCTCGGCCTGGATGGTGCGGACGATGTCGGTCATCCGGCCGGTGCGGGCGCTGTCCAGGGCGGCCATGAGCGCGGCCTCGCCGGTCAGCCCCGACCCCGCGAGCCCCTCGGTCAGCACCTCGTCGTCCAGCCGGACGACGGTGCGCCCGCGGGTGCGGATGTGCCGGCGGCGCTCCACACCCAGTGGGTGCACCGGGGTGGCGGTGTAGAACGGCCGCGCGGCCGGCGCCCGCCAGTCGACCAGGGCCGGGTCACCCCCGGCGTCGTCGGCGGCCAGCCCGATCCGGCCGATGTAGAGCGGGCCGTCGCCGGTACGGTCGATCCGGCCGACGCACAGGCCGGCCTCGGCGGCGTCGAGGGCGGTGACCCGCTGGGTCTGGAACCGCACGGTGGCGTCGCGCTCCTGCAGCGCCTGCGGATCCACGGCCGGCCAGGCGATGGCCTGCTTCAGCCGTTGCTCGGCCAGGTCGCGGGCGGCGTCGAGGCGGCCGTAGAGGTCCTGGACGTACTGCTGCTCGGCGTCGATCTCGGGGTGGGGCACGACATCGGGCTGCGTCGTCGTCGGCACTGCGCGTTCTCCCGTTCGGCACTCGTCCTGCGAGAACGGACGAACGCCCATGGTCCCCCGGCATTCCCGCCCGGGCAGTCAGGCGCCCGGACCGTCACCGGACCGTCACCGGGCTCACAGTGCGCGCCGGTCGGCGGCCCCGCCGTGCTGCGACCCGGCCGTCGGGACGGGATCCCGACGGCCGCCCCCACCGGGCCGGGTGAGTGACCCGACCGGTCGATCGACGTCGGTGGTGTCCGTGCTGGGATGGACCCGTGTCCGAGTGCGATGCGCAGCTCCTGCGCGTGGTGACCGATCGCCTGTCGAGGCGGTTCCCGTGGGAGTCCGGAGTGCTGGTGCAGGCGTCGGTCCGGGTGGCGTACGCGCGCCTCAGCGACGCCCGGGTCCGGGACTTCCTGCCGGTGCTGGTCGAGCGGGCAGCTGCCGACTCCCTGCGCCGGCTCGCTGCCTGATCGGGTCCTCGTCGCCGCTCGGCACCTACTGCCCGGAGCTGGACGCCCGGAGTTCAGCCGTTCGCGGCGCGGACGGCGGCCCCCGCGCCGACCCACCGTGCTGCAGCAGGACTGGGGCCCCGAGCTGAGCTCCGGCGCGGCCGCCCTGTGCGGCGCCTGGGCGACCGCCTGGACCACGGCACCGTGTCCTCCGGGCACTTCATGGCCGAGGAGGCGCCGGGCGAGGGCTCCCTGCGACACGCGGGACGGCGGCACGCAGGCGGGCGGTGACGGCAACCTCGAGGTCATCTCGGCGACACGTCGGCTGCCTACCGTCGGGCTCGAGACGACCCCAGGAGGTGCCCCATGAGCCCGACCACGACCGGCGGATCCCGGACCGAGCCCCGGCTCCGGCGCAGCCCGGCCACCCGCACGCGCACCCGCCCGCGTGCGGACCGCAGCGCCCGGACCTGCCCCAACTGCCGGCGGGAGACCCTCCCGCCGCGCAAACGCTGCGCGGACTGCGGCACGTCCCCCTACTGAGAAAGGACCCCGCTGCCCCCCACCGCTCGCAGGCTCCCGGCGGGACCCTGCAGGGGGGCCTCAGCGGGCCGGCGGCGCCCCGCGGAGCCGGACGACGGCGGCTCGGTACCGGCCGCGTCCGGCCAGCTGCCAGGCCAGCCGGGTCGGCACCGGCAGGCCGGCGAGCAGCCGAGCCCGGTCGCCGGCGCAGGCGTCCTCCAGGGCCATGCCCAGGACCAGCGACCGCTCCCGCCGCGACAGCGGACAGCGCGCCGCCCGCCGCACCTGCGCCCACGCGGCCGGGGAGAGGTGTGCCGCGAGCAGCGGCAGCAGGTCGCGCTCCTCCTCGGCGGTCTGCGCGTCCACGGCGTCGGCCAGGTCAAAGCAGGCCAGCGTGAAGGTGTCGCGCGCCCGGGCCGAGCCGGCCACCGCCCACTGCCGCGCTGCGGTGGAGAGGTCGCGCAGCCGGCCGTCCAGCGCGGCGACCTGGTCGGCCCACCGCTGCACCTGCGGCCGGGCGGACGGTGCCGCGCGCAGCAGCGCCGGCCAGATCAGCTCCCGCTCGGTGGCGTGGTGGTGCAGCAGCAGCCGGCCGAGCAGGTCGGCGTGGCGGGTCAGCGCCCGGATGCGGTGCGGGTCGTCGGCGGGGGCCCACGCGGACAGCTCGGCCAGCAGGCGCAGCTCGCGGCGCACCAGCCGGTGCACCACCAGCTCGGAGGCGACCGCGCAGGAGGGTTGGACGTCGGCCGGGGGAGCGGCAGTCGGTGTCCTCGGGGCGGGGAGACGGGGGAGCGCCGCGGCGGTGGTCATGGGGCGCCTCGATGCGGTCGGGTGGGCCGGGAGGCCGCCGAGCGTAGGGACGGCGATCCCCGCGCGACAGGGCTCTCGGTCCCTGTCGCGGCGGCGCGGACGACGACGCGAGGAGGAGGAGGGACAGGAGGGGTCCCGGGCCGTTACGTTGCGGCCGTGAACGTGATCACCCGGAACCGGGTCCGCATGATCGGGGTCCCCGACGGGCGGCCGATGGTGTTCGCGCACGGCTTCGGGTGCGACCAGGAGATGTGGCGCCTGCTCGCCCCGGCGTTCACGACCGACCACCGCGTCGTCCTGTTCGACCACGTCGGCTCGGGGCGGTCGGACCTGTCGGCCTACGACCCGGTCACCTACGGCTTGCTGGACGGGTACGCCGCCGACGTCGTGGAGATCTGCGCCGAGCTCGCGCTGGACGACGTCGTCTTCGTCGGGCACTCGGTGAGCGCGATGATCGGCGTCCTCGCCGCGGCCCGCGCCCCGGACGTGTTCGGGGCGCTGGTCATGGTCGGGCCCAACCCGCGCTACGTCGACGATCGCGACTACACCGGTGGCTTCTCCCGGGAGGACATCGCCGCGCTGCTGGAGTCCCTCGACAGCAACCAGCTGGGCTGGTCCGCCGCGCTGGCGCCGGTGGTCATGGGCAACCCCGACCGGCCCGGGCTCACCGCCGAGCTGGCCGACAGCTTCTGCCGCACCGACCCCGACATCGCCCGGCAGTTCGCCCGCGTCACCTTCCTGTCCGACAACCGCGACGACCTGCCCGGCGTCCGGGTGCCCACGCTGGTCCTGCAGT